>NZ_JARAVL010000090.1:0-784 GCF_033792725.1 Streptomyces sp. PA03-5A
ACTGATCGTTTCAGAATGAAGGTCGGAGTCGTCGGAGGCAGATGATGCTGCAGGCGAGTTCCAGGAGGCCCTGGTGGAGGTCGGCGCGGCGTTCGTAGCGGATCCGCAGTCGTTTGAACTGATGGAGCCAGGCGAAGGTGCGCTCGACGACCCAGCGAGTCTTGCCCAGGCCGGAGCCGTGGGCGACGCCGCGGCGGGCGATGAGGGGCTTGATGCCTCGCTTCCACAGCAGCCGGCGGTACTTGTCGTAGTCGTAGCCGCGGTCCGCGAACAGGCGCTTGGGCTTGCTGCGCGGACGTCCCCGAACTCCCCGTATTCGGGGAATCGCGTCCAGCAGCGGGATCAGCTGCGTCACGTCATGCCGGTTCCCGCCGGTCACGGACACCGCCAACGGGGTGCCGCGGCAGTCGACGATCAGGTGGTGCTTGGAGCCGGGGCGGGCCCGGTCGACCGGCGACGGCCCGACATGGTCCCCCCTTTGAGGGCCCTGACATGGGAGCCGTCGATCGCGCAGTCGTCCATCTCCAGCAAGCCCGTCTTGCGTAGTTCGGCAAGGAGTTCCGCGTGCAACCGGGGCCAGACACCGGCTTCGGTCCAGTCCCGCAGGCGACGCCAGGCGGTCACGCCCGAGCAGCCCACCACCTGTGCGGGTACGTCCCGCCAAGCCACACCTTTGCGCAGCACGTAGATGATGCCCGCCAGCGCAACGCGGTCAGGCACCCGAAGCCGGCCTGGGTGCCGGTGCCTTCGCGCGGGCTGCTGCGGCAGCAGCGGCGCTATGCGC
>NZ_JARAVL010000091.1:0-749 GCF_033792725.1 Streptomyces sp. PA03-5A
CCCTCACGATGGGGATCACGGACAAGGTGACGGCGGTCGATCCGGCCGCCGGTTACGACGTCGGCTCCTGGATCGTGTTCAACAACGTCTTCCAGTCGCTGCTCAGCTTCCCCAGGGGCGCCACCAAGCCCGAGCCCGAAGCCGCGGAGAGCTGCAAGTTCACCGACGCGCAGAGCAGGACGTTCGACTGCACGCTGCGGCAGGGTCTGAAGTTCAGCAACGGTGAGGCGCTGACGTCGCAGGACGTGAAGTACTCCTTCGAGCGCACCATCAAGATCAATGACGAGAACGGTCCGGCGGTGCTGCTGGACGCGATCAAGACGATCGACACGCCCTCGCCGGAGCGGGTGGTGTTCCACCTGAAGTACTCCGACGCGACGTTCCCGATGAAGATCGCCTCGGGTGCGGGTTCGATCGTGGACCACACGCAGTACCCGGCGGACAAGCTGCGCACGGACGGCAAGGCGACCGGTTCCGGCCCGTACAAGCTGGACTCCTACGAGGCCGGCGAGCAGGCGGTGTTCTCGGTCAACGGGGACTACCAGGGCACGGCGCAGATCCGTAACTCCGGTATGACGATGAAGTTCTTCGGTGACGAGCCGGCGCTGAAGAAGGCGGTGGAGGACGGGTCGGTGGACCTGGCCTACCGTGGTCTGGACTCGGCCGACATCGCCTCGCTGCAGAGCAGTTCGATAGCCGGCGACACCGGGATCCAGGTCGTGGAGGGCACCGGCGCCGAGGTCCAGCAC
>NZ_JARAVL010000014.1:0-219499 GCF_033792725.1 Streptomyces sp. PA03-5A
GGAGCCCTCGTGCAGACCGACCCGCACGTCCACACCCGAGTCGCGCAGCGACAGCGCGTGCGCGTGCCCCTGGCTCCCGTAGCCGATGACCGCGACCTTACGGCCCTGGATGACGGACAGGTCGGCATCGTCGTCGTAGAACAGCTCAGCCACAGGTGAAGCCTTTCCATGCCGCAAGCCTCCGTGTCGCATCGAGGAGACCCGCTCGAAGGGTGTCGATGTTCGCCCGCTCGCAGCGGACTCGCATGTCGAATCTACGGGGAGAGCCTGCCGCCTTCCGTGACGGGGCGGCGGCCACGGGATGGCGGCAGGGCGGCGAGGCGGCAAAGGCGTGTCCGCCGACCGCTCCACGGCGACCCGCCCCCGGACGACCGGTCGCCTTCAATGCTTCGAGCGAGGGACCGGCGCTCCCGGATCACGGGGCCCGGACCGGCAACGATCACCGGTCCGGGCCCCGTTGGGCTCCGCCGCAATCAGAAGGCCCCCGGCAGGGGCCGGGCACGCACCCGCTAGAGCGCCTTGAGCAGGCGTTCCGCCAGGACGGCCGCGGAGGCGGGGTTCTGGCCGGTGAACAGGTTCCGGTCCACCACCGTGTAGGGCTTCCACATCTCGCCCTTGGTGAAGTCGACACCCATGTCGATGAGTTCGGACTCCGCCAGCCACCGCGCGCGCTTGGCGAGGCCGACCGCCTCCTCCTCCTCATTGGTGAACGCCGTGACCCGGTAGCCCGCGAACGGGGACTGGCCGTGGATCCTGGTCGCCAGCATCGCCGCGGGGGCGTGGCAGACGACCGCGAGGGGCTTGCCGGAGGCGAGCGCCGCGGTCAGCAGGCGGCCGGCGTCGGGGTCGACGCACAGGTCCTCCATGGGCCCGTGGCCGCCCGGGAAGTAGACGGCGTCGTAGTCCTCCACCCGGGCGTTCGCCAGGTGGATGGGCCGCCGCATCACCTCCGCGGAGCGGATGATCTCCTCCAGGTCGAGGGCGATCTGCGCGCTGCCGGCCATGTCGGGACGCAGGCTCATCATGTCCACGGTCGGGATCACCGCGCCCGGAGTGGCGACCGTGATCTCGTGGCCGGCCTCACTGAGCGCCTTGTACGGGGCCGCGAACTCCTCGGCCCAGTAACCCGTCGCGTGCCTGGTGCCGTCCTTGAGCGTCCAGTACGACGCCCCGGTCAGAACGAAGAGCAGCTTCGCCATCGGACCATCGCCTCCCTGTCGGTATCCGACACAGTTAGGGGCCATGTGTTACTTAAAGCATGATGCGCCCCCAGCAGGTCCGCCAGGCACGGCCTTCGCGCGGCGCCGGATGCCCGGCTGACCTGCGCCTTCGGTGAGCGGCGCACACCGCCCTCACTTCAGGAGCCGGGCGACCTCCGCAGGGTGGGCGAGGTGCGGGAAATGGCCACTGCCGGGGAGGACGGTGATCATGACGCCGGGCAGGGCCTTGCGGAGCCAGGTGAGGTAGTCCGGGTCGGGTTCGGCGCCGGTGACGTAGTGGTACGGCGTGTCCTGGGACGCGATGCGCTCCAGGCGGGCGGCGTTCCGCTCCTCCAGCAGCTCGGGCGGTGTGGTCAGCAACTCGTCCCAGTAGGCCAGCAGTAGGTCACGCGCGGGCGTCGCGTCGGGCCGGGCGAGAGCGCGGGCCTCCGGCGGCAGGCCGTCGATGCCCATGCGGCCGAGCAGGCCGTTCCAGATCGTGCCGTGGTCCGGGCCGCGCAGCACGTCCGCGTTGCGCTGCAGCAGGTCGGCGAAGCCGCCGACGCGCAGCGGCTGGTCGATGTTGACCACGCCCCGCACCGGGTGGGTCGCGGCGTAGGCGGTGGCGATGGCACCACCGATGGAGTGCCCCACCACGACCGGCCGGGTCAGGCCCGCCTCGGTGACCGCCTGGTGCACGACGGCTGCGACGTCGTCCAGCCCGTGCCGGTCCAGCGGCGGCGACTGCCCGTGTCCCGGCAGGTCGACGGCGAGGACGCTCCGCCCCGGGTCGGCGGCCTCCAGCTCCCGCAGGAGCGGGCCCCACCGGTGACGGTCGTAGCTCAGGCCGTGCAGCAGGACGAGCGGCGGTCGGCCGTCCGGCTCGCCCCGGCGCTCCGCCCGCAGACCCGCGTACGTCAGAGGGGCTTCGCCGGTGCTCATGTGGTGCGTCCTTCCAGTGGTGCGTGCCGTGCACAACAGGAGGCGTAACCCCGCGGGGAACGATCCGTTCGTGACCGGCGTCACACCTGCCAGCGCCCGGGGCCGCCGGGGCCCGGCTGGTAACGCATGAGGCGGCCCGTCCGCAGGGACGCCCGCAGGTGGGCACCGGCGAGCGGCGCGGCGGCCTCGATGCGCCGGACGGTCCCCCACAGCGCCCGCGTGGCGCCGACCCGGGCCCGCTCCGCCGCGTCGCCGTGGGCACGGGGGCGGCCGCCGAGGCCGGTCGCACGCCGGAGTTCGGCGAGGAGAGCCCGGCGCTCGGCCTGCACGGCCGCGGCGGCGTCCACGTCACCGGCCCGGTCGGCGGCGTCGAGGCTGTCGTCGAGCACGGCGAGCCGTCGGCGGTAGGAGGCGCGTGCCGTGTCGTCCAGCAGCGGATCGGCCGCCGGAGCCGCGAGCCCGGCGCCGCCGGCCACGAGATCGAGCGCGGGGATCTCCTGGCCGGGCGCCGCCAGCAGTGTGCGCAGGTAACGGGGTCCGCGCCCGTCGGGCACCCGGGCCGTCTCGCCGCCGGCCTCCAGTCGCCAGTCGCGCCCGTCGAGCACCCAGCGCCACCGGCCGTCCGGCGGACCGGCTGCGCGGAGGGTGGAAAGGAGACCGTCCATGCCGAGCCGCTCCGCGATCGACCGGGCCTGCGCCACGTCCTGCGCCGCCCTTTCCCGGTCCCCCGGGCCGTCGCGCCGGGTGCGGACCTCCGCCCGTGCCGCCAGGATGTGCGCGAGCCAGGGGAGGGCGCCGGTACGGCGGGACAGCTCGGCTGCCGCGTCCAGGTGGCCGAGGGCGGCGTCCGGCCGGTCCAGGCGCGCCGCCAGGCGGCCCAGGTAGTCGTCGACGGGTCCGGTGACGGTGTTGGCGCCGCCCCACACCACCAGCCGTCCCTGGTAGGGCAGCAGGGCGTCGTAGAGTGCGGCGGCCGCCGCCGGGCTACCGGTCCGCGAGGCGACGACCGCGAGGTCGGCCAGCGCGCCGATCCACCGCGGGCCGGTGCCCTCGAGCACCGAGGGCAGCAGCCGTTCCAGTTCCAGACCGGCCTCGACCTCGCGTCCCGACCCCAGCATCGCCCGGGCCGCCGTGGCCTCGAAGAAGTGCCCGGGCAGTCGGCGCGCCATCCGCTGCCAGGGCTCGACCGGGGTCTCGGTGCCGCCCCGTACGACGGCCAGCTGGTGGCGCACCGAACCGGCCAGCCTCTCGGTGTCGCTCACCCCCGCCTTGGGCCCGGCTACGAGGATCCGGTCCGCGAGTTCCCCGGCCTCCTCGAACCGGCCCCTGACCGTGGCGAGCATCGCCCGCCGGGAGAGCGCCACCACGTGGGCGTCGGTGTGGCCGGCCTGTTCCGCGGCGCCGACGTACACGGCGAGCGCGGCCTCGGCGGCCGTCAGGTCCCCGGTCTCGGTGTACGCCACGAAGCGCCAGAACAGGCCGCGGCACTCGGCTGCCGCGTCACCCGCCTGGCGGGCCTGAGCGACGATCTCCCCGGCGGTGGCCAGGCGTTCGGCGGTGGCGGCTGGGTCCCACAGCGCGTGCAGCCGGCCGTCGAGGACCTCGGCGACCGTGCCCGGGTCGCCGGATGCGCGGGCCAGGCCGAGCGCCGTGTCCGCCAGGTCCCGGCGGCGCGCCAGGGCCGTGGTGTCGGCCAGCAGCTCGCGCGCGAGCCGGGCCAGCACCCGGGCGCGGACCGCAGGGGCGACCGGTCGCTCGGCGGCCTCCTCCAGCAACCGGACGAGTCCGAGGTCGAGTTCGAGGAACTGGGCCCGCGACGGGAAGACCAGCGCGAGGTGCACGGCCGGGTCGGCGTCCCCGGGCAGGTCCTTCAGCCGTTCGGCCTGGGAGAGTGCGGGACCGGGCAGCCCGCCGGAGACCAGCCACAGGGCGTGGACGGCGTCGGGCGGCAGCCCGGGCACGAGCGCGGCGAACCGCGCGCCCGACAGTCCGCCCAGCCTCAACTGGGTCCCGTCCCCGGAGTACTCCCGGGCGGCGGCCAGCAGTGCGCGCGGTCCCGGGGGCGCGCCGGACCCGGGCAGGTCCTCGGCCGTGCCCTCGTCGGCCAGCAGCAGAACGGGCTCCCCCGGCGACCCCGGTGGGTGCGGCGGAACGGCGGGCGCGGAAAGCGTGCGGTCCCTGGTGTGCTCGACCCGGATGCCGCGCTCGGCGGCCAGCTCCGCCGCGGCGGCCAGCAGCGCGGTCTTGCCCGCCCCCGGCGGCCCGGTGACGACCAGGCGTTCGCCGACGCCGGCACGCAGCCGGTCGAGGAGGGCCCCGATCGCGGAAAGCTCCTGGCCACGGCCGATGAGGGACACGCCCCAGCCTAACCGGCACCCGCCTGGAACCCCCGCGGTGCCCGCCCCGGCCCGGCCGGAGGCCCGGGGCCGCCGCGCGCACCCGCGATCGCCGCGGAGGCCGCGGTGTACGGTGCCTCGACAAGGGGGGCGAGGGTGGATCACGACTGGGACGACGACACCGAGTGCCGCCGTGCCGTCGGCCGCGCTTGGGTCATGGTGGCGATCGCCGGTGGCTGCTCCTTGGTGGTCGTGGGATTCGTTGCCGTCGTCGTACTCGGCCTGAACGTGTTCCTCTTCCTCGTGGACGCTCTCAGCGGGTAGGACCCGACCGGTCCCGTGCAGCCAGGGGCTGCTACGGAGTGACGATCGCGAAGTCCGGGTCGGGTTCGCCGAGGTACGCCAGGAGTTCGGCGAGCTTGCCGGGGTCGCCCGACACCTGGATGCCCGCTCGGGCCGCCAGGTCGGCCGCCGGCAGGGTTCCCAGGAGGACGGCCCGCAGATCGGCTTCGGGGAGGGTGACCGCCAGGTCGGGTTCGGTGGCGGCGGGGCCCTCGCCGGGCACGTGGGTGAGCACGCCGTTGTGCAGGCGCCAGGTGATGGGCTCCGAGCCGTGGACGTTCCAGCGGATGGTGATGTCCGCGTCCCAGCCGGCGGGGCCGTCGACGCGGATGGCGAGGGAGTCGAAGAGCTGGTCGAGGGAGAGCGCGGAGATCACGTCGGGCGACGCGGTGACGGTGGGCGTGCCGACCGGGCCGTGGCGCAGTTCGAGGGCGCCGGTGAGGAAGAAGTTGCGCCACGTCCCGTTCTCGCTGCCGTAGCCGAGCTGGGTGAGGGCGTCCGCCTGCAGCTCTCGTGCTTCGGTGTTGCCGGGGTCGGCGAACAGCACGTGGTTGACGACCTGGGCCACCCAGCGGAAGTCTCCTTCCGCGTAGGACCGGCGGGCGCGCCGCAGGACCTCGTCGGCGCCTCCCATGAAGTCCACGTAGCGGGTGGCGGCCTCGGTGGGCGGGCGTTCCCACAGGTGGGCGGGGTTGCCGTCGAACCAGCCGAGGTACCGCTGGTAGATCGCCTTGACGTTGTGGCTGACGGAGCCGTAGTAGCCGTGGGTGTGCCAGACGTGTTCCAGGGCCGGCGGCAGGTGCATCCGTTCGGCGATCTCCAGGGCCGTGAGTCCCTGGTTGATCAGGCGCAGGGTCTGGTCGTGCAGGTACGCGTACAGGTCGCGTTGGTCGGACAGGAAGGTCAGCACGCGTGCGCGGCCCCAGGTCGGCCAGTGGTGCGAGGCGAAGGCGACGTCGGAGGAGGCGCCGAAGAGCTGGATGGTCTGGGTGAGGTACTGCGCCCAGACGCGTGGGTCCCGGACCTCGGCGCCGCGCAGGGTGAGCAGGTTGTGGAGGTTGTGGGTGGCGTTCTCGGCCATGCAGAGCGCCGCGCGGCCGGGGAAGTGGATGTTCAGCTCGGCCGGCGCCTCGGTCTCGGGGGTGAGCTGGAAGACCATGCGGATGCCGTCGACGGTGTGCGTCTGGCCGGTGCGCATGATCTCGACGCTGGGCGGGATGAGGCTGACCGTGCCCGTGGAGGTCGTCTGCCCCAGACCTGCCCCGATCTGACCGTGCGTCCCCTTGGGCAGTGCGGCGCCGTACATGTAGGCGGCGCGGCGCGCCATCGCCGTGCCCGCGTACACGTTCTCGCTGACGGCGTGGGTCAGGAAACCCTGGGGGGCGATGACGGGCAGTCCGGCTCCGGCCTCTTCGGCGGTCACGACACCCTTGACGCCGCCGAAGTGGTCGACGTGGCTGTGGGTGTAGAGCACGCCGCTGACGGGGCGGTCCCCGCGGTGGTGCCGGTACAGGGCCAGGGCGGCCGCGGCGGTCTCGACGGACAGGAGGGGGTCGATGACCAGGATGCCCCGCTCGCCCTCGACGACCGTCATGTTGGACAGGTCGAAGCCGCGTACCTGGTAGATGCCCTCGGCCACCTCGAACAGCCCGTGCCGGGCGACGAGAGCGCTCTGCCGCCACAGGCTCGGGTGCACGGTGTCCGGGCAGTCGGCGTCGAGGAAGCCGTACGCGTCAAGGGACCACACCGTGCGACCGTCGCGGTCCGTGATCTCCCGCTGCTCGACGGTGCCGAGGAAACCACGGCCGGCGTCGTCCAGGTCGCGGCTGTCCTCGAACGGCAGAAGGCTTCGTGCGGCCTGGTTGGCGGCGACGATCGCCGGTTCGGGGCCCTTCAGCGCGGAATCGGCGGACATCGTGTTCTCCTTCGAGACCGGTACCGTCATCACGCCCACACGGGATGAACCCTCTGCCAGCCTCGGCAGGACGGCGTCCGCATGCCAGCGGGAGTACGCCGCCCGGACGAACCCGCGATCAGTCCGCCTGTTCGGCCGTCGCCGGGCTCGCGCCGCCGCGCTGGTAGATGTCGGGGACGCCGTCCCCGTCGGCGTCGGTGTCCTCCTCGGCGCACAGCCGCCGGTACAGCCGGTTGCGGCGGTGCAGGAGCAGCGCGGCCAGGCAGGCCGAGATCACCGATGCCACCAGGACCGCGGCCTTGACGTGCTCACCTTGCGCGGTCGCGGGGAAGGCGAGCTCGCCGATCAGCAGGGCCACGGTGAAGCCGATGCCACCCAGGGTGGCGAGGCCGAACACGTCGGCCCAGGCGAGGTCCGGATTCAACCGGGCCCGCGTGAAACGGGCGGCAAGGTAGGTTCCGCAGAAGATGCCGGCGATCTTGCCGAGCACCAAACCCACGACGACACCGAGCGGTTCGGGCCTGGTGAACACCTCCCCCAGGGCACCCGCGGAGACGCCGACCCCGGCGGCGAACAGGGCGAACAGCGGGACGACGACACCGGCGGACAAGGGGTGCAGCAGGTAGCCGGTGCGCTCGGCGGGCGAGGTCACCTCGTCCTCGTCGCGGGTGGTCCGCAGGATCAGGCCCATGGCCACCCCGGCCACGGTGGCGTGCACGCCGCCGTTGTACATCAGCGCCCAGATGACCAGGCCGAGCGGCACGTACCACCACCAGCCCGTGACCCGTAGCCGCTGCAGCGCGTAGAACACCGCGAGCCCGGCCGCAGCGCCGAGCAGCGCCCAGAGGTTGAGGTCGGAGGTGAAGAACACCGCGATGACCAGGATCGCGCCCAGGTCGTCGACCACCGCGAGGGTGAGGAGGAAGGCCCTCAGCGCCGCGGGGAGGTGGGTGGAGACGACGGCCAGGACCCCCAGCGCGAAGGCGATGTCGGTGGCCATCGGCACCGCCCAGCCGCTCGGGCTGCCGCCCCCGAACGCCGCGACCACGGCGTACAGCCCGGCGGGCACCACCATGCCGCACACCGCCGCGATGACCGGGAGCGCGGCGGTGGCCGGGGTGCGCAGTTCGCCGACGACGAGTTCGCGCTTCAGCTCGATCCCGGCGACCAGGAAGAACACCGCCAGCAATCCGTCCGCCGTCCAGTGCCCCACCGACAGGTCCAGCCCCAGCACGGGAAGGCCGAAGTGGAAGTCGCGTACCGCCTCGTACGCGCCGCTGAACGGACCGTTCGCCCACACCAGGGCCACCACCGCCGCGGCCAGCAGGACCAGGCCGCCGACCGTCTCCGTCCGCAGGGCTCGGGCGACGGCCCGCCGCTCCGGCCACGGGAGCACGCCGAGGAACGGGGGGCGGGAACGGGGGGCGGTGGCCATATGGGCGAACCTCCGGGGCGTCGGCGGCAACGGGCACGGGGCCCCTCACAACGCCGACCAGACTTCCCGGCACACCGGGCGCCTCTTCTTGACGCCTTGCTGACACCCTAACGGCGGCGCATCGGCGGCCCCAACCGTTCCCGGCACCTCCCGCACCTCCGCACCTCCCACGCCTGGCGCCCGCGTCAGCTGTGACGGCGGTGACGTCAGATGAGTTCCAGGCCGCCGTCGACGGTGATGACCTGCCCGGTGGCCTGGCGTCCAGCCGGCTCGGCCATGCGCAGGATCCAGTGGGCGATGTCCTCGACGTCCCCGATGCGGTGCGTGGGGATGCGGTCGCGCTCGTACGCGTACATGTCGTTGATCGCCTCGGGGGTCAGGCCTGCGGCGACCATGACGTCGGTCCGGGTGGGGCCGGGAGCGACGGAGTTGACGCGGATGCCCTCCGCCGCGAGCTCGAGGGCCCAGCTGCGGGTCATCTGCTCGATCGCGGCCTTGGTGGCCGCATAGTGGGATCCGCCGGACATCGGGCGGTGTCCGTAGGTGCTCGACACGTTGACGATGCTGCCGGAGGACGTGCGCAGATGGGGCAGGGCTTCGTGCGCCAGCATGCTCGGGGCCACCACGTTGAGGGCGAACAGGTCGGTGATGACCTGCTTGTCCGCCTCGGCCAGGGGCATGACGGCCGTGGCGCCTGCGTTGTTCACCAGCAGGTCGAGCCGTCCCCAACGCGCCACGGCGGTGTTGACGACCTGCGCGGGCGCGCCGTCGTCGACGAGGTTCACGGACAGGGCTTCGATGTTCGGGTGGGCCTTGGCTGTTTCCACGAGGGCATCCATCCGGCGACCGACGCCGAGCACGTTCGCCCCGGCCTGCGCCAAAGCGAGTGCCGTCGCACGGCCGATACCGGATCCCGCGCCGGTGACGATGGCGACGTGACCGGAGAAGGGCAGGTGGGATGTGGTGGTCATGGACTCTCTCTCCTTTGTTCGATGTTCGGCGAACTACGAACAAGGTACATCACGTGTGAAACGCTTTGATGGGAAAGGTGAGGCATGACACGCGCCGCAGGTCGCCCCGGCGGCTGCTGCGCGACGCCGCGCCGTGCCGTGCCGTGCCGTGCCGTGCCGGAGAAACGCAAGCGGCCCACCGCGTTCGGCGGTGGGCCGCCTGTGGGCGCAGCAGGATGTCAGCGGAAGAGCCGGCCGAATCGGCGCACCTCCTCCGCGAAGATCTTCGGCTGCTCGAACGCCGCGAAGTGCCCGCCCCTGCTGGCCCGATTCCAGTAGACGAGGTTGGGGAAGGCCTTCTCGGCCCATGCGCGCGGCGGCGTGTAGAACTCCTTGGGGAACAGTGTGACGCCCATGGGCACGTCGATCTTGACCGCGTTCATGGTGATGTCCGAGTTCTCCCAGTAGAAGCGTGCGGCGGACTCCGCCGTATTCGTCAGCCAGTACAGAGTGATGTCGTCCAGCATCTCGTCCAGGGTGAGGACCGACTCGGGGTTCTTGTCACTGTCGGTCCAGACACCGAATTTCTCGTAGATCCAGGCGGCCTGCCCGACCGGGGAGTCCGCCAGGGAGTAGGACACGGTCTGGGGCCTGGTCATCATCTGGAGCTGGTAGCCGATCTCGTTCTGCTGTTGTGCGTTCAGTTGGTTCATCGCGACCCGCTCCTCCGGAGTGAGGCGCTTCGGGTCGAGATCAGGGGGGACGATCTGAGGGAAATTCAGGTGGATGCCCAGCAATCCCTTGGGACGCAGGACCCCCAGCTGCACATTGACGGCAGCTCCCCAGTCCCCTCCCTGGGAGAGGTAGTGGTCGTACCCAAGGCGAGGCATGATCTTCGCCCAGGCCTTCGCCGTCCTCACGCGCCCCCATCCCACGGCGTCCGGCTGACCGGAGAAGCCGAATCCCGGGAGGGACGGTGTGACCACGTGGAATGCGTCACGCGCGGATCCACCGAACTCGGTCGGGTGGGTCAGGCGCCGGATCACCTTGCGGAACTCCAGGATCGAGCCCGGCCAGCCGTGGGTGAGCATGATGGGCATGGCGTCGCGGTGCGGTGACCTGGCATGCAGGAAATGGATGCTCACACCGTCGATCACGGTGCGGTACTGCCCGATTCCGTTGAGCAGCGCCTCCACCCTGCGCCAGTCGTAGTGTCGCTGCCAGTGCTCCACGAGTCGCTTGACCCGCCACAGCGGAGCCCCCTGGGACCAGTCGTCCACGAGTTCCTCGGTCGGCCACCGGGTCATGGCCAGGCGTCGCCGCAGATCGTCCAGCATGCGCTCCGGCACATGCAGCCTCATGGGCACGACCGCGCCGTTGCCCGGAGGCGGCGTGAACGAGCCCGCAGTCGTGGCGCCCGTTCCCGTGACGGCCTCGGCGACGCCGGACGCCATCGCCGCCGCGGCGGTTCCCGCGCCCAGCGCCCCCATGGCGTACAGCAACCGTCGACGGCTGAGATTGCTCGCTTGACTCGCCATGCGTTACTCACTCCAGTCGGTCATTTCGATTCAGCGGGATATGCCTGGCGTGGGCCTGAGAGGAGTTCGGCGGCCCATTTCGCGCAGGAAAACAGCGCCCCTGCGATGCGGTGGCCAATGTTGCGTTGATTTCGTGTGGGCACGGTGTCACGCCGCTCATTGGCGGGTGGGGGCCCCTTCGCGCACGACAACAGGCCGGGCGTACGCCATGTTTCGCCAGTCATCGAACGTCGCTTGCGACCGTACACCGGCCATTCGCCGACCGGGGATGTCGCGAAGGTGGCATAGCTCACGGACCTTGTTCCGACGCATGGGTGACACCGTGTGCACGTGCAATGAGAGAGCCGTCACGCCGGTCGCAACGTTCAGGGCGAACTCGGCCGTGTTAGGTTGTTCGGCATACGTCGAACGATCATTTCCCGGCGTACACGCAGGGCCAGATGCAGGTGTCGGCCAGAGTCCGAGTGAATCCTCGCCCTGCCATCCACAAAGTGTCGTTGAGGGCGCTCCTCGCGATGCCGCCGCCGGTCGGCCGTTGACCGGACTGACCGCCGGCGTACCTCAACACCCAGCAGAAGGAGAAAAGCCATGAGTGCCATCACCACTGAGATGCAGGAGTTCATCTCCCGCGTCGTGCACGACGGCAGCAACTACCGCATGGACGCCATGGAGAAGCTCTACACCGACGACATGGCGATCCTCTTCCCGACCCGGGAAGGAGCCATCGCGGCAGCTCCCCGCAAGGAGGTCTTCGCGGAGTTCGCGGCCCGGGGACAGGCGGGTGAGACGCCCCTGTCCACCGAGTACAAGGTCCTGCACGCCGAGGACCAGGGCGAGTACGCGACCGCGCTTCTCTACCGGCGCATGAGCGACACCACCGCCCCCTTCCTCTACGAGCTGCGCCTGAAGCGGGGAGGTGCCTACGGCTGGCTCGTCGCCGGGGAGACCGTCACACCGTGGCCCGACCCGGAGACCGCCGGTGCCTTCCTTCCGCCGCGACAGGCCGCCGCCTGAAAGCCGGCCGATGCACGGGACCCGTAGTGCGCGTGCACCAAGGGTCCCGGTCGTGGCCACTGCTGGCAAAGGGGCCTGAGCCAGCGGTGGCCTGCCCCCTCCCAGCGACGAGCAGCCCCAGGTTCCCGCAACCACTACGCCACCGCCAAAGACCCGAAGGAAGAACCGTGTTCCCCACCGCACAGATCGGCGTCACCGGCCTCGCCGTGATGGGCCGCAACCTCGCCCGCAACCTGGCCCGTCACGGCTACACCGTGGCCGTCCACAACCGCACCACCGCCCGCACCCAGGCCCTCGTCGACGACTTCGGCCACGAGGGCACCTTCATCGCCGCGGATTCCGCCAAGGAGATGGTCGCCGCCCTGCAACGGCCCCGGCGTCTGATCGTCATGGTGCAGGCCGGCAAGCCCACCGACGACGTGATCGACGAGTACGCGCCGCTGCTGGAACCCGGTGACGTCATCGTCGACGGCGGCAACGCCCACTTCGCCGACACCCGCCGCCGCGAAGCCACGCTGCACGAACGCGGCATCCACTTCCTGGGCACCGGCATCTCCGGCGGCGAGGACGGCGCGCTGAACGGCCCCAGCATCATGCCCGGCGGCTCCCAAGAGGCCTACCAGCTCCTGGCCCCCGTCCTGACCGACATCGCCGCCACCACCCCCGACGGCAGCCCAGCCGTCGCCCACCTCGGCCCCGACGGCGCCGGCCACTTCGTCAAAATGGTCCACAACGGCATCGAGTACGCCGACATGCAACTCATCGCCGAGGCCTACCACCTGCTGCGCCACACCACCGGTTGGAAGCCCGCGCGGATCGCCGAGGTCTTCCGCCAGTGGAACACCGGCCGCCTGAACTCCTACCTCATCGAGATCACCGCCGACGTCCTCGCCCACCGCGACGCCGACACCGGTCTCCCCTTCGTCGACGTCGTCGCCGACGCCGCCGAGCAGAAGGGCACCGGGCGCTGGACCGTGCAGACCGCCCTCGACCTGGGTGTCCCCGTCTCCGGCATCGCCGAGGCCGTCTTCGCCCGCTCCCTGTCCGGACACACCGCCCTGCGCGCCACCGGCGCCGCCCTGCCCGGCCCCTCGCGCACCGTCCTCGGTGAGCGCGACGCCGCCCGCTTCACCGACCAGGTCGAGCAGGCCCTGTACGCCTCCAAGGTCATCTCCTACACCCAGGGCCTCCACCAGATCCAGGCCGCCGGCAACACCTACGGCTGGAACACCGACCTCGCCGCCGTCGCCGCGGTGTGGCGATCCGGCTGCATCATCCGCGCCGCCTTCCTCGACCGCGTCCGCGACGCCTACACCACCGACCCCGCACTGCCCAGCCTCCTCGCCGACCCCGGCTTCGCCGGCGAAGTCGGCGAAGCCCAGCTCCCCTGGCGCCTGGTCGTGGCCCACGCCACCCGCGACGGCGTCCCCGCCCCCGCCTTCGCCGCCGCCCTCGCCCACTACGACACCCTGCGCACCCCGCGCCTGCCTGCGGCCCTCACCCAGGCCCAACGCGACTATTTCGGCGCCCACACCTACCGCCGCACCGACCGCCCCGGCAGCTACCACACCCGCTGGGACACCGACCGCACCGAGAACCCCGTCAGCTGACCGGGCGAGTCCGCGTGTCATGGGCGAGGTACGTCAGGTGCCCAACCGACGCCCGTCCAAGAGTCGCTGTGCCGGGGCGGCCCGCAGGCAGGCCCCGCACACGACGCACACGGCGGCCGTGCCGTAGGCCCACGCCTGGAGAGGGACGCCCGGCAGCAACCGGCCCCCGAGGTAGAGGACCGTGCCGGCGAGGGTGACGGCCAGCCACTCCCAGCGGCCGTCGAGCGCGACGAGGCCGACGACGAGCAGTGAGTACCAGGGGTAGTTGGGCGAGACCAGCAGCAGCGCCGTACCGGTCAGCAGCAGGGCGCCGCGCCAGGGGCGGGTGGGGTCGCCGCGCCACCATACGTACAGGGCCATGAGTGCGAGCAGCACGAGGACGACCATTCCCGCGGCGGCGTCAGGGAGCAGCAGACGCAGCAGGGCGAAGCGGTGCACGTCCCCGGGTTCGTATCCCTCCTCCTGCAGGTAGCCGGGCAGGTAGCCCAGGACGCCCGTGCCGGACGCGGCGACGTACGGCAGGTAGGCGAGGGCGACCACGGCGACCGTCGCCGACACCGTGCGCAGGATGCGGGCCGGACTGCGCTCCCCGGACAGCGCGCCGGGGAGCGTCAGAAGCGGCAGCAGTTTCACGGCGACGGCGGCGCCGAGCAGTCCTCCACGGCGGGCGCCCGCGGTGGCGGTACCGAGGGCCAGCACGGTCAGCAGGACACCGAGGGTGTCGACGTGGGCGTTGTCGACCGCCTCGAAGGGGACGGCCGGGCACCACGCCCACAGAGCGGTGCGGGCCGGGGCCCGGCGTGGGTCGCCGCGCCGGCGCAGCACCGCGAGCAGCGCGACGGTGGTGCCGAACGCCACGACGGCGCCGCCTGCTTGGAGCGGCTTGTGGCGGCTGCCCTGCGGGGAGAGGACGTGGACGGTGACGAACCAGCCTTCGGCGACGGGCGGGTAAATGGTCGGGACGGTGGGACGGTTGATGCGGGCGCACAGGCCGCTGTCCGTCCGGGCCAGTCCCCAGCCCCGGCAGGAACCCGTGGCGGGGAACAGCCAGTCGTCCCGCAGCGTGGCGAGTTCGGGTGCGGCGGGGGGATGGGCGTACGGGGAGATCCCCGCGGCCTGGACGCGGCCGTCCCAGGCGTAGCGGTACATGTCGGTGCTGGTGCGGGGTGGTGCGGCGAGCCCGGCCAGCGCCACCGCGGCCGCTCCGGTCAGGACCAGTGCGGTGGCGGCGCGTGCCGGGACCTTGCGAACGGCCCATGCCGAGGCGGCGAACAGCGTCCAGGCGACGGCGTATCCGGCCGACAGGCGGCCCGGGTCGCGCTGGCTGTCGCCCGCGCGGAGGGTGCCGATGACGACGACGGTCAGTGCGGCGAGGAGGACCGCGACGGCGATGGTGCGGACACGGGCCGGTGCGCGGTTGACGGGTGCCTCGGGCGGGCCGGTCGGCGGCTGCGGGGACTGGTGCTGTGCGGCGGTTGCGTCGCTCATGGTCGTCCGGTCCCTCCGGTGGCCGTGGGTGGCTCGTCACGGTGGCCGGACCGCGGGCGGCGCAGTTCCACGAACGAGCGGCCTTCGGCGGTCCACCGGCCTGCCGGGATCCACCCCGCGGCTTCGGCGGTGTGCAGCAGGACGGTGGTGCCGAGGCGGGCCCAGGGGAACGGGCGGCCGTGCCGGCCGTGGCCGTCCTCGACCCGGACGGTCAGGCGCTCGTCCTCGTCGTGCGGAGCGGCCTCTGCCAGGAGGCGTCCACCCGGCGAGACCAGGGTGCGCAGGCGGGTGAGGAGGGCCAACGGGTCGCCACCGATGCCGACGTTGCCGTCCATCAACAGGACGCTGCCCCAGCGCCCCTCCCCCGGCAGGCGGTCGAAGACGGACCGGCGGACGGCGGAACCGCCGTGTTGCCGGGTCCGGGCCACCGCGGCAGGGCTCACGTCCACGCCGAGTGCCCGAACCCCCCGGACGGCGAGGGCGGCGACCAGACGCCCCGGTCCGCAACCCACGTCGAGGACGGGGCCGGTGCAGCGGTTCAGGACGGCGGCGTCCGCTGCGTCGGGGGCGGCGCACCAGCGCTCGACGTCCAGCGGCAGCAGTTCCCCTTCCCCTCCGGCGCCGTCCGGTGGGGCCGGAGGCGACAGGCGGCGCAGGAAGAGCGGGCCGCGACCGGTGCGCAGGGCATGGACGTAGGGGTCGTCCGTCCACGGTTCCCCCGGCTGCGCCGGCCACTGCCGCGCGGCTGGCTGCGCCTGTGCGGGGAGACCGGCGGGGCGGGCCACCGTCCGGGTCTTCCAGCCGGCCGCGGTCCGCGGCGTCCGCTCGGCGAGGGCGGGTTCCGAACCGCCTGCGGTGCCGCTCACCGGCCGGTCTCCGCGAGCGAGTTCAGCGTGGTGGCGAAGCGCGAGCCGGGCGGGCAGCACGCGGCGACCGCGGCGGCGTCGGCGGCGGTGTCCACATCGCGCAGCACCGGCAGGTCGCCCACGCTGAGCCCTGCCTCGACGAGCCGTCGCCGCTGCGTCGCACCGGTGTGCCCGGTGGACATCGGGACGCCGTGTACGAGGGCCGCGGCGCGCCCCGGATCGGCGAGTCCCAGCGCCCAGAAGCCGCCGTCCTCGGCCGGGCCGAACCAGGCCTCGTGGCCGTCGCGTCCGGCCCCCGCGAGGTGTTCGACGGTCAGTTGCGGGGTGTCCATGCCGACCAGGAGGGCCGGTCCGCGGTCGCAGCGGGCGAAGGCGGACGCGATCCGCTCGTCCAGGCCGCCGGTTCCCTGGTGCACGACGTCGAAGCCGGGCGGGAGCCAGGGTCCGGGAGCGCCGTCGAGAACGAGGACGCGACGCCGAGCGGGGGTCTTGAGCACCGTGTGCAGCGTGTCGGCGAGGGCGGCCTCCGCGAGGGTGGCCGCCTCCAGGGGCGTGTAGGGCGGGGTGAGCCGTGTCTTGACCCGCCCCGGGACGGGCTCCTTGGCGATGACCAGCAGCGTGGCCGGGCTCCCGGCCGGGTGGCGGGGGCTCACCGTCCGGTTCCCCGGGCCGTTGCCGCGGGCGCCAGGTCGGCGGAGGGAGGTTCGGCGAGGACGGAACGCATGTCCCGTACCGCGTGCCAGGTACCGCGCCAGGTGCCGGTGACCTTGGAGCGGCCCCTGCGCGGGCGGTACGGCACGTCCGTCTCCTCCACCCGCCAGCCCGCGTCGGCGGCGCGGACCACCATCTGCAGCGGGTAGCCGGAGCGACGGTCGGTCAGGTCCAGGGCGAGCAGGGAATCGCGGCGGGCGGCGCGCATCGGTCCGAGGTCGTGAAGGCGCAGGCCGGTGCGCCGGCGGACCAGTCGCGCCAGCTCCAGGTTGGCCAGCCGTGCGTGCAGGGGCCAGGCGCCGCGCGTGACGGGCCTGCGCCGGCCGAGGACGAGGTCGGCCACGCCGTCGAGGACGGGCGCGGCGACGGCGGGCAGCAGCGCGGGGTCGAGGGAGGCGTCGCAGTCGCAGAAGCAGACGACGTCGGCCGTCGCGGCGGTGAGCCCCGCGTGGCAGGCGGCACCGAAACCGCGGCGCGGTTCGTGGACCACGTGCGCCCCGAGGGCGTGCGCGATGTCCGCCGAGCCGTCGGTGGACCCGTTGTCGACGACGATCGCGCGCCAGCGGGAGGGGATGCGGTCCAGCACCCACGGCAGGGCCTCGGCCTCGTCGAGGCAGGGCAGCACCACGTCCACCGGGGCGGAAGGAGGAGGGGATGTCTCGATCACCCCACTCACCCTACGGAGACAAAAAGCTCAAAAGGGATATGGGCACCTTACGGATCGCTGACGTCCGCCTCCGCTCCCACCGTCGGCCGAAGGCCGGGTGCCACACTCGGTGGCGTGAAACACGTACTCGTCGTGGACGACGACGCCACCGTCTCCGAGGTCGTCGTCGGCTACCTGAACCGGGCCGGCTTCGACGTCGACGTGGCCGCCGACGGCCCCACCGCCGTGGCCCTGGCCGCCGTCCGGGCCCCCGACCTGGTCGTCCTGGACCTGATGCTTCCCGGCATGGACGGCCTCGAGGTCTGTCGCCGCATCCGCGACGACGGCCCGATCCCCGTGATCATGCTGACGGCGCGCGGTGACGAGGAGGACCGCGTCCTCGGCCTGGAGGTCGGGGCCGACGACTACGTCACCAAGCCCTTCAGCCCCCGCGAGCTCGTGCTCAGGGTGGAGTCGGTGCTGCGCCGTACGGGAGACCAGGCCGCCCGTGCGACCCCGGCCGGATCGGAGCTGCGGGCCGGCCCCCTCGCCCTGGACCCCGGCGCACGCCGCGTCACTCGCCACGGCGTCGAACTCGCCCTGACGATCCGCGAGTTCGACCTGCTGGAGTTCTTCCTGCGGAATCCCGGGCGAGCTGCCGGCCGGGAGGAGCTGATGCGCCGCGTGTGGGGCTGGGAGTTCGGCGACCTGTCGACCGTCACCGTCCACGTCCGTCGCTTGCGCGAGAAGGTCGAGGAGGACCCGGCGCACCCCTGCCTGATCAGCACCGTGTGGGGCGTGGGCTACCGGTTCGACCCTCCGACCGCGGACGAGGGAGCCCCCGATGGTGCATGACACCCTCCTCATCGTGGCCTACGCGGCCATCGGTGCGGCCTGTGCCGGCCTGCTCGGCACGGGCGTTCTGCGGCTGCTGCGCAATCGCTCGGTCGCAGTGTCCCTGGCGGTGGTCGCCGCCGTCGCGGTCGCGGCGATGCTCGGCGGAACCATGCTGGTGTCCTGGGCCATGTTCCTGTCCGACCACGACCTGTGGGTCGTGACCATGGTCTGCTCCATCGCCGCGGTCGTCTCGCTCGGGGTGGCGCTCGCGCTCGGCCGCGGCGTGGTCCGCGGCAGCCGGGCCCTCGCCGAGGCCACCCGCGCCCTCGGCGACGGCGGCACTTTCACCCCGCCCGCCGCCGCACCCACCGCCGAACTCGCCGAACTCGGCCGTGAACTGGCCGCCACCAGCGCCAAGCTCGCCGCGTCCAGGGAGCGTGAGCGGGCCCTGGAGGAATCCCGCCGCGAGCTGGTCGCATGGATCTCCCACGACCTGCGCACCCCGCTCGCCGGACTGCAGGCCATGACCGAGGCCCTGGAGGACGGCGTGGTCGACGACCCGAGCCTGTACCACGCCCGCATCCGCGCGGAGGTCGAACGCATGAGCGGCATGGTCGGCGACCTCTTCGAACTCTCCCGCATCCAGGCCGGCGTGCTCGCCCTGAACACCACCCGCATGTCGGTCTACGACCTCGTCGGCGACGCGCTCGCGGGCGCGGCCACCCTCGCGATGGAGCACGGTGTGCGGATCGTCGGGGACGGGGTCGAGCCGGTCCCGGTCGAGGTCGACGGACGCGAGATGTCCCGCGTGCTGGCCAACCTGCTCGTCAACGCCATCCACCGGACTCCGGCCGACGGAACGATCGCGGTCTCCGCCCGCCGGGAGGCGAACAGCGTCGTCGTGTCGGTGACGGACGGCTGCGGCGGCATCCCCGCGGAGGACCTGCCCCGTGTCTTCGACACCGGCTGGCGCGGCACCGACGCACGGACCCCGCCCGCCGGAGCGGGTCTGGGCCTGGCGATCGTCCGGGGGATCGTGGAGGCCCACAGGGGCCGGGCGGCGGTGCGCAACGTCCCCGGCGGCTGCCGCTTCGAGGTCCGGCTGCCCGCCGCCGCCTGAGGCGCCCGGCGGGCAGGCGGACCCGACCCGCCCTGCGGCCGTCCGGGCGGACGGGTCAGCCGCTTCGCAGCGGGGCCGTCGCGAACTCCGTCATCCCCTCGGCGAAGGCGACCCGCGGCTTCCAGCCCAGTTCTTCACGCAGCCTGCGCGAGGAGGCGGTGATGTGGCGGACGTCGCCGAGCCGGTACTCGCCCGTGACCACCGGCACCATCTGCGTGCCGTGCGCCCCGGCCAGGGCGGCGGCCATCTCCCCCACCGTGTGGGGCTCACCGCTGCCGACGTTGTACGCCCTCGCGGACCCCTGCGGCAGACCGGGCAGTCCGTCCAGGGCCGCGAGGTTGGCCCCGGCCACGTCCCGTACGTGGACGAAGTCACGACGCTGGCCGCCGTCCTCGAACACGCGTGGCGCCTCACCGCGCTCCAGCGCGGACCGGAACAGCGACGCGACCCCGGCGTACGGGGTGTCACGCGGCATCCCCGGCCCGTACACGTTGTGGTACCGCAACGCGATCACCCGTCCGCCCACCGCGCGCGCCCAGGCGGAGGCGAGGTGCTCCTGAGTCAGCTTGGTGGCGGCGTAGACGTTGCGCGGGTCGAGCGGGGCGTCCTCGTCCACCAGCCCGGACGCCAGCGGTTCGCCGCACTGCGGACAGGGAGGTTCGAAGCGTCCCGCCCGCAAGTCGGCCACCTCGCGCGGTCCCGGCCCCACGACACCGTGCGACGGGCACTCGTACCGTCCCTCGCCGTAGACCACCATCGAACTCGCCAGCAGCAAGGACCTCACTCCGGCCGCGGCCATACAGGCCAGGAGCACCGCGGTGCCCAGGTCGTTGCAGCCCACGTAGGCGGGTGCGTCGGCGAAATCCTTGCCGAGGCCGACCATCGCCGCCTGATGGCAGACGGCATCGACGCCCCGCAGGGCCTCGGACACCTCCGCCGCGTCACGGACGTCCGCGTGCCTCCAGTCCACCCCGTCGGGAACCGGCGGGGGCGTGCGGTGCGCGGCGGGCAGCAGGGCGTCGAGCACGCGCACCTCGTGCCCGGCGCCGGTGAGGGCGGTGACGACGTGCGAGCCGATGAAGCCCGCACCTCCGGTGACCAGGATCAACATGTCCCGACCGTACGGCCACCGGCCCGGCCGGCGACCGTA
Organism: Streptomyces sp. PA03-5A; assembly: GCF_033792725.1. Taxonomy (NCBI): domain Bacteria; kingdom Bacillati; phylum Actinomycetota; class Actinomycetes; order Kitasatosporales; family Streptomycetaceae; genus Streptomyces; species Streptomyces sp. PA03-5A. The sequence continues at coordinate 20,100 of NZ_JARAVL010000014.1, forward strand.
CGACGCCGACACGTCAGCGGTTCGTAAGCCTTCCCGCCGCGCGTCTTGGCCGACGGCCGCGGCGGGCACCCCGCACGACGAGCACGAGGACCGCGACCACCGCCACCGCCCCCAGCGTGACCAGCCAGTTGCGCGGGTAGTCCAGCGGCAGGACCGAGGAGTTGGCCGGCTTCCCCGGGCGCAGCATCACCGGCAGGGCGACCGCCGTCACAGCGCCCGCGACGATCAGCGCCCCGCGGACGGGGCCGCGCACGCCCCCGCGGACCAGCACCGACCCGATGAGCAGCACCAGCGGCGCGATGAGCACGTCGTGCAGCACCACCGCGCCGCCCAGCCAGATCAGAACGCCCGTCAGGTCGCCCACCCCCAGCAGCTGGTACGCGCCCACTCCCGCCAGCACCAGACCGGCCGCGCCCGTGAGCCGCCGCGTCACGCTCGTCCTCACGACAGCACTTCCAGCCGGCCTACCCACTTGGTCTGCAGCACACCGGGCCGGTTCGGGGCGATCAGGCGCACCGGGTAGCCGTGGTCGGGGGTGAGCTCCTCGTCGTTGAGGCGCAGCGCCAGCAGGGTCAGCGGGTCGCGGGCGTACTCGTGCCCCATCTCGGAGACCCGGTAGCCGCCCCGCGTCTGCAGCGACACCGCCCGTACCCGGGCGTCGGGCGGGGCCCCCACGAGGTCCAGGAGGTCCATGACCCGCACCCCCGTCCAGTGCGCCGTCTTGCTCCACCCCTCCACGCAGGCGATCGGCAGTTCCGCCCCGTACTGCGGGAGGCCCCTCAGCTCATCCAGTGTCAGCGTGCGGGGCCGCGGCCCGGCCACCGTCAGGCGATAGCGGTCGGCCACGATCAGCCCGACGCCGGCAGCGGCGGCGGTGCGGTTGACCGGCAGGCCGCTCGGGCCGTGGTCCGGATGGCGTGGCGCGAGCAGGATGAGGCCCTTGAGCGGGGTGAAGGACTGTCCCACCGTGGTCACGGTGACCATGCCGGCCGCTGCCGCCAGGGCGGCGAGCAGCGAGCGCCGGTCGGCCCCGTCCTCCTGGGGCAGCGCCAGGGTTCCCGGCGACCGCCGCCTCCAGTGGGCGCGGATCTCCGGGGCCTTGACGGCGACGTGCAGCACGAGCGATCCGGTGAGCAGCCAGGCCACTGCGTAGTGCACCGGCACGAACGAGAACGGCCACGGGTACCACTGCGCGGTGTTGAGCAGGCCGGTGGCGACCTCGAACACGGCCGCCGCCACCAGCGCCGCGACCGACAACCGCTCCAGGGCGTGCCGCACCGACCGAACCGGCGGCCAGGAGAACAGCCGCGGGTAGACCGTCCACAACTTCGCCGACAGCAGCGGAACCGCCGCGACACCCGAGGCGACGTGCAGCCCCTGCGTCAGCCGGTAGCCCCACACCGGGCGGGTCGGCAGACCACCGGCCAGCCACATGGGCGGATGCTGCAGCACGTGGCTGATCAGGCCGGTGACGAAGCACACGACGAAGGCGAGTCCGAGCCAGCGTCCGATCGAGGTCGCCGTGCGGGGATCATGGAGCCTGCCGGTGAACACCGGCGGAGACAAGCGCGATCTCATGCCTCCATCACAGCCGCCGCAAGGCCGCCGCGGAACGCCCCGACCCCTTACGGAACAGGGACGTCCACTCCCGGTGGCCGGGCCCGCCGACGCGAGGCGCCCGGACGCCCCCCTACCCCGAGCGCACGCCTCTTCGGCTGGAATCTCGCGGTCCCCGGTGGTGGCGGGACGACAGACGGCCGAGGTCGGGCTATGTGTGGGGGCGAGATCACGGCCGTTGCCCTCCGGCACGCGCCCTGGCAGCGGAGGGTCAGTCGATGCGCGATCACGATCAGCCGTCACAGGCCGGTTCGGGCGGACCTCCGGGTCGCCCGAAGGAGCCCCAGGCGCCTCCACGACGGCCGCTGAGGGAGTTCACCGCAACGGCGGTCGAGCGCGCGAGGGAGAGCGCACGACGCGCGGCGGCGGCCGCCGGAACGACCGGTCCCTTCCGTCCGGAGTTCTGGCGCAGCCCGATCCGGGGGCCGTGGCTGACGTCGGTCTTCGGTCTGGTGCTGCTGTTCGGCATCCCGGTGGTGTTCGTGACCGGCGCGCTCTCGTACGCCGCGTACAACCCGGATCTGGGCCCGCTCAACGACCAGACCCCGGACAAGGGGCTGCTGGGCTTCTACCTCTTCGACTGGCCCACCCACCCCGCCTGGCTCTACCGGCTGACCCAGGGCGTTCACGTGACGCTCGGCGTCGCTCTCGTGCCGGTGGTGCTGGCCAAGCTGTGGTCGGTCATCCCCAAGCTCTTCGCATGGCCGCCGCTGCGATCGGCCGCCCAGGCGCTGGAACGGCTGTCGCTGCTCCTCCTGGTGGGCGGCGTCGTCTTCGAGTTCGTGACCGGGATCTTCAACGTCCAGCTGTTCTACGTCTTCCCCGGCTCCTTCTACACCCTGCACTTCTACGGCGCCTGGGTGTTCATCGCCGCGTTCGCCGTCCACGTCAGCCTGAGGCTCCGCCGGATGACGCGCGCCCTGCGCAGTCGCAATCCCCTCCGGGAACTGCGCATCGGCGTCCCTGGCACCCGGCCCGAACCTCCCGATGCGGACGGCCTGGTGCCGGTCGCACCAGCGGCCGCCACCATGAGCCGGCGGGGCGCCGTGGGTATGGTCGGCGCCGGATCGCTCCTGCTCCTGGCGGTCACGGCAGGGCAGAGCATCGGTGGGCGGCTGCGCGGCACGGCGCTGCTCGCCCCGCACGATCGCGATCCGGGCGGCGGACCCGACGCCTTCCAGATCAACAAGACCGCCGCGTCCGTCGGCGTGACCCCGGAGCTCGTCGGCCCCTCCTGGCGGCTCGAGGTGCACGGCGTCGGACGGCCCCTGGTCCTCTCCCGCGAGCAGTTGAGCGCGATGCCACGGCATCGCGCGGCCCTGCCGATCGCCTGCGTGGAGGGCTGGTCCACCACCGACCAGCGCTGGGAGGGCCTGCGGCTCGCCGACCTCGCGGCGTTGAGCGGTCTGCCCGGCGCCGGGAGCGTGCTGGTCGAGTCCGTCCAGCCCTCGGGGCCGTACCGCTCGGTGATGCTCCGCGGGAACCAGATCCACGACCCGAGGGCCCTGCTCGCCCTGCGGGTCAACGGTGCGTACCTGTCCATGGACCACGGCTACCCGGCGCGCGTCATCGTGCCGGCCAACCCCGGGGTCAACAACACCAAGTGGGTGCACCGACTCACCTTCCGGGCCTGACCATGGCCCGCTACCTGCGCTGGTACGGCGCCAACCCCCTGCACCTGCTCCGCCTGGTCTGCTCCCTGGCCGTCACCGGCTACGCCTGCGTACGCCTGTTCGCCGTCCGGCCCGTGGAGGTCGCGATCTGGCTGGTGGGTGCGGCGGTCCTGCACGACCTGATCCTGCTGCCGCTGTACTCCCTCGCCGACCTCTCGGCCCGCTCGGTACTGCGGCACCGGACCCGGGCCGTGCCGGGACGGGCTTGGACCAACCACCTCCGCGTGCCCGCCTTCCTGTCCGGCGTGCTCCTCCTGGTCTGGTTCCCCCTGATCCTCCGCCTGCCCGCCCCTTACCCGGGCGCCACAGGACTCACCGACGCCGTCTACCTCGGCCGGTGGCTGGCCGTCACCGCCGTCCTGTTCGGCGTTTCGGCCCTGATCCTCGCCCTCCGGCTGCGCGGGATGCGCCGGTCACGCGACAAGCAGCGACGGCGCCCACGGAGGGACGCGCAGGACCCGTGACCAGAGCCAGAGGGGGCACACCGGCGTGGATCCACCATCCGGGAGAACACGTTGCCTCAAGCACCCTTCTGCGGAAGAACCGCAGGTCACGACGCTACGCACGCCGGTTGTCACAAAACGGATGGTTGCCCGGTCAACATTTCAAAAGGGGGCAAACAAAGCTCCGCGCCCCTGTCGCACCCATCCCCCATCCATCCGAGGGCAGCCACTTGGCGACCACATTCAGCCCCGACTTGTCTCTTGGCAAACAGCTGAACACGGCCGAGATATCCGACACCGCCATCGCCCTGCTCGACGAGCAGGGGACCGTGGTCGGATGGACGCAGGCCGCCCGGCAGCTCGTCGGACTCTCCGCGGGCGACATGGTGGGCCGGTCAGCCGCCCACGTGCTGCCGTCGTACGGGGCGGCGCTGTCGATGTCGGCCTTCGTCGAGCAGTGCCGCGCCCGGAACGGCTGGCCTGGCGTGACGGCGGTGCGCCACCGGGACGGCCGCATGGTCGACACCACGCTGCGGATCTCGATGGTGCAGGGGCATGACGGCGAGACGCAGTGGCTCGCCTCCCTGATCAATGCCGGCACGTCGTCCGCCGGCTCCATCAACGGCTCGGTGCGGGGATCGCTGCTGACCCGCGCGCCGATCGGCGTCATCATCCGTGATCGGCAACTGCGGTGCACCGGCGTGAACGCAACGATGGCGAGCCACGACGGCCTTCCCCGTGACCGGCGCCTCGGGCGCCGGTTCCCCGACATCCGCTCCGGCGCCGAGGCGCGGGCCATCGAGGCGCTGATGCGGCAGGTGCTGCGGAGCGGCACCTCCAGGGTCCACGAGTACCGCACCTGGCTCCCGACGGCTCCGGGCCGGGAGCGGCCGTTCGCGGTGTCCTGTCAATGCCTCCTGGACGCGGACGACCAGGCACTGGGCGTGTGCGTCATCAGCGCGGACGTCGTCGAGGGCCGGCGGGCTCACGAGCGCCTCGCCGTCCTCGGCGAGGCCGGTGCGCGGCTCGGGAGCACCCTGGACGTGATGCAGGCCGGCCAGGAGCTGGCCGACCTCGCCGTGCCCCTGCTCGCCGACTACGTCGCCGTGGACCTGGAGCTGTCGGTCTCGTTCGGTGAGGGCCCTCCGGTCCGTGTCGGCGCCGAGGGCAGGCGCCTGCCCGGTTTCCGGCGTGCCGGGCTCGCATCGATCCACCCCGGGGTCCCCGAATCCCCGTGGCTGCGCGGCGAACCGATCGGTGTGCCCCTGGTCTCGCCCCTCACCGACGTGCTGCGTACCGGCAGGTCCCGCCTTGAGCCGACGCTCGACACCGCTCCCGGCACGTGGCTCGACACCGTGCCGGAGCTGGCGCACCGGCTCCGCGGCAACGGCGCGCACTCGATCATGATCGTTCCCATCCGGGCGCGGCGCACGCTGCTGGGAACGGCGTTGTTCGTCCGCACCGACAACGAGTCGCCGTTCCAGGACGTCGACCTGCTGCTGGCCGAAGAGCTCGTCGGCCGCGCCGCCCTGTCGCTGGACAACGCCCGCCAGTACGCCCGCGAGCACACCGCGGCCCTCACCCTGCAACGCACCCTGCTCCCCCGCCAGTTGAAGGGCGGAGCAGCGGTCGAGACGGCATCGCGCTACCTGCCCGCCGACGTGGACCACTGTGTCGGCGGCGACTGGTTCGACGTGATCCCGCTGTCGGGCGCCCGGGTCGCCCTCGTCGTCGGCGACGTCGTCGGGCACGGCCTGCACGCTGCAGCGACCATGGGAAGGCTCCGCACCGCCGTCCACACCCTCGCCGACATGGAGCTGCCCCCCGACGAACTGCTGACCCGCCTCGACGACACCCTCCAGCGGCTGGCCGAGGGTGACGACCACGCGACCCCCGCCGTCATGGGCGCCACCTGTCTGTACGCCGTCTACGACCCCGCGACCCGCCGCTGCACCATGGCGGGGGCCGGTCACCCCCCGCCCGTCATCGTCGACCCGCAGGGCCGGGTCACCTTCCCCGACCTGCCCACCGGGGCCCCGCTGGGCATCGGGCTGGGAGACCCGTTCGAGGCCGTGGAGGTGGAGCTGCCCGAGGGGAGCCTCATCGCCCTGTACACCGACGGCCTGGTCGAGAACCGGGACCACGACATCGAGGAGGGCATGCGCCGCCTGGGCACCGCCCTCGCCCGGCCGGGCCGGTCCCTGGAGGACCTGTGCGGTCTCGCGACGGAGGCCCTCCGCGGCCGGACCGCGTCCGACGACATCTCCCTGCTCCTGGTCCGGACCCGCTCCCTCGCCCCGGACCAGGTCGCCTCCTTCGCTCTGCCCGGTGACCGGACCGCCGCCCGCCAGGCCCGGGACGTGACGACCCGTCAACTGACCGCCTGGGGCCTGGACGGGCTCGAGGACCCGGCGAGGCTCATCGTCAGCGAACTGGTCACCAACGCGCTGTGCCACGGCGCCGGCCCGGTCGTGCTGCGCCTGATCCGGCATCAGGTCCTCACCTGCGAGGTGTCCGACGCGGACGGGTGCTTCCCACGGCGGCGTCGCGCACGGTCCCTGGACGACCACGGCCGTGGCCTCTACCTGGTGGCCCAGTTGTCCCGCCGATGGGGCTGCCGGCCGGTGCCGGGCGGCGGCAAGGTCGTGTGGGCGGAGGTGGACCTGCCCGCCTACAGACGGACCGATGCCGCCACCGGCAGGTGATCGCTGCCCGTGGCCGGGAGGGTCCAGGCCGACCGCGGTTCCATACCGCGCACCAGGATGTGGTCGATCCGGGCCACGGGGAAGGACGCGGGCCAGGTCAGGCCGAACCCTGCACCCGACTCGGCCTGAGCCGAACGCAGTTGGGACGTGACCGCCGACAGGGCCCGGTCGTCCGTGGTGCCGTTGAAGTCGCCCATGAGCAGGGTGCGGGGCAGGGGTTCGGCGCGAAGGGCGCCGGCCAGAACGCGCGCGGCGGCGTCGCGTCCGGCCGTACCGAACCCGTACACAGGGGTGAACCGGACGGACAGCAGGTGGGCGACGTAGACGGCGACGGGCCCCTTGGGGGTGCGGACGGTGGCACGCAGGGCACGCGGCCAGGGCGCGATGTCGACCGCCCGGGTGTCGGTGAGCGGGTAGCGGCTCCACAGGCCGACCGTGCCCTGCACCGAGTGGAAGGGGTACGCGGCGCCCAGTGCGCTGCCGTACGCCGGCGCGTTGTTGCCCACTTCCTCGATGGCCACCAGGTCGGCGCCGGAGGCCGCCAGGGCACGGGCGGTGCGCGCCGGGTCCGGGTTCTGCTCGTTGGCGTTGTGCGTGACGACGGTCAGGTCCCCGCCGGCCGCCCGTTTGTCGGCCAGTGCCCCGCCGAAGAGCGAGCACCAGACGACGGCGGGCAGCAGGACGGCCACGGCGGCGGTCGCGGAGCGCCGCAGCAGTGCGCACAGCAGCAGGAGCGGTACGGCCAGGCCGGTCCACGGCAGGAAGGTCTCGACGAGACTGCCGAGGTGGCCGGGCCCGTTGGGGACGTGGGCGTGGCCCGTCATGACGAGTGCGGCCGACGCCGCGAGGGCGGCGGCGACGCGTCCTCGTCGCCACGTGCCCGGGCATCCGCCCGGCCGTCGTCCGCGAGCGGGTTCGGGTTCCGGCGGGGCGCCGGGTGCGCGGAGGAGAGTGGTCACGGCCGGCTCACCGGTCCCCGGACCGGGCGCCGGCCGCGGACGCGGGGTCCGTCCCGGCGACCCATCGCCGTACGCCCTCCACCAGGGTGTGGCTCACGCCCAGGACGGCGTTCAGGCCCTCCTGCGGGCTGGTGCCGGGACGCTGGTGGAGGACGACGCCGAGGGCGAGATGGCCACGTCCGCGGCGGTCGGGTGCGGTGGCCGCCCACATCAGGGCGCCGCCCGCGGGGGTGCTGGAGCCGGTCTTGAGCCCGATCACGCCGGACGTGCCGAGCAGGGTGTTGGTGTTCAGGACGGTGCCGGGCACTCCGGGGACGGTGGTGCCGGGCAGGGCGACGACGGCTGCGAACACCGGATCGCGCATGACCTGCCGGGCCAGCTTCAGCTGGTCGCCGGAGGTGCTGGTGGTGGTGGCCTCGATGCCGCTGGCCCCGGTGTAGGTGGTCCGGTCCATGCCGAGGTGGTCGGCGGCCCGGTTCATCTTGACGACGAAGGCCTCCTGCGTTCCCGCGTCCCAACGGGCCAGCAGCCGGGCGACGTTGTTGCCGGAGGGGACCAGCATCAGCTCCAGCAGCTGCCGTTCGCCCAGCCGCTGCCCCTGCCTGAGCGGCACGCTGGACTCGACGCCGGACACGGACTCGTCCGCGGCCTGCTGGTCGACGGTGACCCGGGGGCCGGTCGCGCCCTCGCGCAGCGGATGGTCGCGCAGGATCACGTACGCGGTCATCACCTTGGCGACACTGGCGATGGGCACCGGGTTCTGCGCGCCACGGTCCCCCAGGTCGCCTCCGTCGCCGAGCCCCTCGACCAGCACGCTCGTCTGCCCCTCGTGCGGCCAGGGCAACGACACCGTGGGGCGGTGCTCCGGCCGCCGGCCGAGGAGACCGCCCGTCCGGGACCCGTCGCCTCCGTCGCCGTCGTCGCCCGTGGCGACGACCAGCGCGCCCAGTGCGATCAGGGTGACCAGGGCGGCCGCGCCGGCCGCGACCGGCACGGGGATGCGCCGTGCACGGAGCGACCGGGCCGCCGCGGACCGCGGTCCACCGGTGTCACGTTCGCGGGGTTCGGGGACTGGGCGCATGGACGGGGCACCTCCACGGGATCACGGCGTGGCTCTCACGCACACCGCCCACCGTGGAACGCGCTGGTGTCGGCCCGGCCGTGACCGTGCCTCGGCCACCGCTCGGCCGCTCATCCGTCGTGTATCAACGCCGTCCGGCGCTGCGCCGCGCCTCAGTCGGCCGCGGGCAACCGGAGCGTGGCGACGGCCCCGCCGTCGGGCGCGTTGGCGAAGGACAGCGACGCGCCGATGACCCGGGCCTGGCCGAGCGCGATCGTCAGCCCGAGGCCGTGGCCCCGACCGCGCTCCGAGGCCCCGGTGCGGAACCGCTGGGGCCCGTCCGCGAGCAGCGCGCGCGGGAATCCGGGGCCGTGGTCCCGTACCGTCACCGTCGTCCCCGCCACCGCGACCTCGACGGGCGCGCCGCCGTGCCGGTGGGCGTTGACGACGAGGTTGGCCACGATCCGGTCGACCCGGCGCGGGTCGGTCCGTGCGTACACGGTGCCGTCGGTGGCGAACCGTGTACGCAGCCCGGTGCGGCCCAGCGCGTCCTCGACGACCTCGGCGAGCGGGACGGGTCTGAGTTCGGCCCGCTCGGCGCCGGCGTCCAGCCGGGAGATCTCCAGCAGGTCCTCCACCAGGTCGCGCAACACCCCCACCCGGTCCCGGACCAGGTCGGTGGCCTCCCCGTCGGGCAGCAGCCCGCTCGCGGTGACCAGGCCCATCAGCGGGGTGCGCAGTTCGTGGGCGACGTCGGCGGTGAAGCGCTGCTCGGCCGTCAGCCGCCCGAGCAGGCTGTCGGCCATCGAGTCGACGGTGGCCGAGATCTCGGTGATCTCGTCGCCGCTGCGGCAGCCGCGGCCGCCGCGGCCGTCCGTGGTCCTCGCGGCCAGGTCACCGGCCGCGATCCGGCGCGCGGTCCGTGCCACGCGCCGCAGCCTGCGGTTGGGCAGCTCGGCCGCGAGCGCCGTGAGCGGTACGACGACGGCCAGCGCGGCCAGGGAGTACTTCCACATGTGCCGGTCCAGGGCGCGCCGGGTCAGCAGGTCGGACGTCATGTCGGTGCTCATCGCCACCGGGCCGCCCCCGTACATCCGCGCCGCCCACATCTCCGGATGGTCCCCGGGGCTGTCACCGTCGTACCAGGTGGCGTGCCCGGTGCTCGGCCCCTGCCCGTGCCGCAGCCGGTCCAGCAGTCCGGCGGGCATCGCGGCGGGCGACGTCTCCAGCCCTTCGGGCGGCACTCCGTCGCGCGCGTAGTCCTCCAGGGCCCGGTCCAGCTGGGCGGTGGCCTTCGCGCCGCCGTCGTTCATCGACCGCTCCAGGGTGCTGCGGTGGACCAGCACCCCGACGGTCAGCGCGATCGCGCAGCAGGCGACAGCCACGAGGAGGGCGATCCTCCAGCGCAGCGAACGCCAGTTGAGCAGGTCCCGTACGGTGTCCACCTCAGCGCCGCAGCTTGTAGCCGAAGCCGCGGACCGTCTCGATCCGGTCGGCCCCGATCTTCTTCCGCAGCCGCTGGACGCAGAGGTCCACCACACGGCTGTCGCCGTCCCAGCCGTAGTCCCACACGTTGCGCAGCAGGGTGTTCCGGTCCAGCACGACGCCGGGGTTCGCGGCGAACTCCAGGAGCAGCCGCAGTTCGGTGGGGGCGAGCGCGACGGGTGCGCCCGCCCGGAACACCTCAAGACCGGCGGTGTCGATCGTCAGGTCACCGAAGACGAGCCGGGCGGGGTCCTCCGGCCGCCCCACCGGGTCCGCCGGGGGCGGGACGGCTGCGGGGGCAGGGACGGGGGTGAAGGTCGCCCGGCGCAGCAGCGAGCGGATCCGGGCCACCAGCACCGCGGTGTCCACGGGTTTGACCACGTAGTCGTCGGCGCCCGCCTCCAGGCCGGAGACGACGTCCAGGGCGTCGCCGCGCGCGGACATCATCAGGATCGGGTCCATGCTGGTCTCCCTGACCCTGCGGCACAGCCCGATCCCGTCCAGGCCCGGCAGCATCACGTCGAGCAGCAGCAGGTCGTGGCGGCCCTCCCGGAACAGTTCGAGCCCGGTCAGGCCGTCACCCGCCGACGTCACGCGGTAGCCGTAGCGCTCCAGCGCCATGGTGACCGATCTGCGGATCACCTCGTCGTCCTCGACGAGCAGGACCGCCACGGACGCCGGGACGGACCCCTCTGTCACCAGAACCGACACTCTCTTCCCATCGGACGCAGGTACGGGGACTCCCATCATGCGCCAGGCGGATGCCCCGCCGGGTGTCCGGTGGTGCTCGGCCACGCATCAACCGTGTATCAGCACGCGCTCATGCCACGGCCGCCCCACCACCACCCGCCTCAGGACCGCAGGGCGTCGACGGGCTCCATGCGGGAGGCCCGCAGGGAGGGGTAGAGACCGGCCAGGAGTCCGACGAGGGCTCCGGCGACCGGGGCGCCGAAGGCGAGCCGGACGTCGAGGACCGGGGTCCAGTCCCTGACGGCGGAGACGCCCACCACGACGACCATGCCCAGGGCGGCGCCGACGACGCCGCCGAGGAGTCCGATGGTCGTCGACTCCAGCAGGAACTGGCCGGCGACCTGGCGTCGCGAGGCACCGAGGGCGCGGCGCAGTCCGATCTCCCCGATCCGTTCGATGACCGTCACCAGCGTCACGTTGGCGATGCCGATGGCCCCGACCACCAGCGAGACCAGTCCGAGGACCAGGAACAGGCCGTTGACGTCGCCCTGTACGCCCTTGCGTGCCTTGGCCGGGTCGGGCGGTGCCGTGACGGCGAGGGCGCCCTCGGCTCCGGGGGCCAGCGCGATGGGTGCCTGGTGGGCCACCTGGTTCGCCGCGCCGAGCGCGGTGTTGATCAGTACCCGGGTGACCACTCCGAGGCCGAGCTGGTCCTGCGCGGTCGTGGGCGGCAGGATCACGGCGGTGGCGAGCTGCTGTTCCCGTTCGGCTCCGCCGAGGATCCCGATGACGGTGTAGGCCTGCCCCTTGAGGAAGACGGCGGGCGCGTCCTTGACCGAGCCGATGCCGAGCAGCCGTGCGGCCTGGTCGCCGATCACCGCCACCCGGCCGTGCCGGGCGACGTCCCCGTCGTCGAAGAAGCGTCCGGCGGTCATCGTGCCGCGCACCGCGGCGGGCAGCGTCGCGGACGCAGCGACGACCGCCATGGTCTGCCCGGTGACCTCCCCGGGCGCCACCACGTCGTTCGCCCGTACCTGGACGCTCGCGGTCGCCTGGGATTCGGCGATGGCCGCCGCCGAGTCGACCCCGGCCAGCCGCCGGACGGCGTCGACGCCCGGCCAGTCCACGAGAGGGACGGGGTCGGCCGACGGCGGCGGCGCGGGCACGACCACGGTGACGGAGGTGGCGGTCAGCGCGTCGAACCGGCCGACGATCTGGTTGCCCGCCGTGGACGAGACCCCGATGGTGATGACCAGGGTGGTGATGCCGAGGACGGTGCCCAGGGTGGTCAGCGCGGAGCGCATGGGACGGGCCAGCACCCCCGCCAGCGCCTCGGTCCACAGGTCCCGGAAGTCCATCCAGGGACGCTCGATGCCCCTGGCCCTGCCGCCGCCCCTGCCGCGTCGCCGGGCGCGAGTCCTCATCGGTCCTCCTCGGTGAGGCGTCCGTCGCTGATCCTCACCCGGCGGTCGGCCCGGGCGCTGACCGTCTCCTCGTGGGTGATCACGACCAGGGTCATGCCCTGCGCGCTCAGCTGATCGAAGAGGTCCAGCACGGACGCGGTGTTCTCACTGTCGAGGTTGCCGGTGGGTTCGTCGCAGAGCAGCAGCGCGGGCTCGCTCATCAGCGCCCGGGCGATCGCCACGCGCTGCCTCTCACCACCGGAGAGCCGGTCCGGCCGGAAGCCGGTGCGGTGTGCCAGGCCCACCCGTCCCAGTGCCTCCTCGGCCCTCGCGCGGCGGCCGGCCCGGCCGCGCCCGGGGCGCGGCCGGCGGTAGGCCTCGGCGAGCATGACGTTCTCGTCCACCGTCCGGTAGGGCAGCAGGTGGAAGGACTGGAAGACGAATCCGATCCGGCTGCCGCGCAGCGAGGTGCGCTGCGGGTCGCCGAGCGTGTTGGTCTCCACGCCGTCGAGCCAGTACGCGCCCGAGGTGGGGCGGTCCAGCAGCCCCAGGGTGTTGAGCAGCGTCGACTTGCCGGAGCCGGACGGGCCGACGATCGACAGGTGCTCGCCGCGCCGGACGGCCAGGTTCACGTCCCGCAGGGCGTGCACCGGCGGTTCGGAGTCGAAGGTCCGGTCGACGGAGACCAGCTGGATGACGGTGTCCGCGTCGGGCACCGCCGACAGTGCCGGGCCGGTCATCGTCCGACCACCACGGGATCGCCCGCCGTGAGGTCGTCACCGGACGGGGTGACCTCCACCTGGCCGTCCGCGGACAGGCCCGCCTTCACGGGGACGTCCACGACCTTGCCGCCCCGCACGACCTGCACCCTGGCCTGCCCGCCGGCCGATGTGTGCAGCGCGGCGATGGGCACCGTCAGCACGTCGCCGTCCGAGGAGCCCACCTCGATGGTGACCATCGCGGACCCGTTGGCGTTCTTGGCCAGCTTCCCCGACGGGACGGAGATCTGCACCGGTACGGGAGCCGCCGCGTCGCCGCCGCCGCCGACCGACGTCCCCGGCGCGTCCTTGCCGTCGCCCGCGTCGTGCTTCGGTACCTCGTCGCCGAGCGCCACCAGCCGCCCCCGCACCTTCGTGCCGTCGGGGGTCTCCACCTGGGCCGTCATGCCCTTGTGGAGCAGCTTGGCGTCGCTGCCCGGGACCACGGCCTGCACCACGACCTTGGAGCTGGTCACGGTGCCGATCGTTCCGGACGGGGTGTCGCCGGTCTTCAAGGACACCTTGTCCAGCCGGGCCGGCAGGTCCGGCAGGAAGACCACCTCGCCCGCCGGGATCTTGGTGCCGTAGCCGGCCTGGAAGGCGGAGAGCGCGGCGTTGGCCGCGTCCAGCTGCTGCTGCGCCGCCTTGAGCCGCAGCTTTCCGGACTCCCCACCGGAGCCGGATCCGCTGCCGGGGTCCTGCGCGTCCAGGAGCGCCTGCTGTGCGGTGGTCACGGCCGCTTCCAACGTCCCCAGCTGCTGCTTGTCCGCGAATCCGGGCTCCTCCGCGTGGAAGCCCTTGCTCTTGTACCAGCGGCTCACCGCCGCGGCGTCGGAGGATCCGTACGTCCCGGTGGTTCCGCCCGGGTTGAACCCGAGGCGGGCCAGGGCGCGTTCGAGCTGCTCGACGTCGTCGCCGGAGGCGCCGGGACCGAGCGTGCGGTACATCGGGACGGATCCCTTGAGCACCAGCACCGGCCGGCCGCTCACCTGCATCAGCACGTCGCCCTCCTTCACCTCCGATCCGGCGACCGGTGCCTTGGTGACGCGCTGGACGGCGGCGTCGCCGGCCCCGGAGTCCCCGGTGCCGGAGTCCGGGGACCCGACCGGCCCGGCCAGCGCCAGGCTCTGCGGTGAGGCGAACTCCACCGAGCCCTGGGCCACCACGCTCGCGGTCAGCGACCGCCGTTCCACGGCGACGGTGACCGGTCCGGCCTTCGGCGGACGGTGGGCGGCGGCCGCGTCGGCCGGCGACTGCATCTGCGATCCGGCGAACCAGCCGCCCGCGCCCACCAGTCCCACCCCGGCGACGATGGCGCCGAGCTGCCTGGGCCGGCTGCTCACCTTGCGGCGCTGCCTCACCCGGCACCGCCACCGCTGGTCGGGGCCTTGAAGAACTTCGGGAAGTAGGCGGCCCGGAAAGCCTTGCCGCACTCCAGGTCCTGCATCGCCAGGTCGATGTCCTTGGCGAGCAGGGGCATGGCCTCGTCCTTGCCCATGGGCTTGGTGGAGCTGCCGTCGGGGTTCGCCTCGGCGGCGCCGGCCCCGGCGCCGGGGGCGGCGGAGGTCATCGCCTGCAGCTTCACCATCTCCCCGATGCCGGTCGGCTGCGTCGTCGTGACGGGGATGCCGTGGTCCTTCAGGCACGAGGCGTACGACTGCGCCAGGGTCACCAGCCGGGAATCGCCGTTGAGCGCCTGCGCGTTCGCCTGGTTCCGCTGCGCGGTCGTGACGCTGCGTTCCTGGGCCGACGCGTTGCCGTAGACCTCCTTGTTGGCCTCCCCGTCGCATCCGGTCCACTGCTTGCCACCGGTCTTCGGGTCCGGGGGGCCGCCCATGGCCTTGTCCCAGGCGGCCTTCTGCGCGGCGGTGAGCGTGGCGACGTAGCCCGCGTTGGGCGAGACGTTCGCGTCGTCCCGGGCGGCCTCGCTGCCCGGCGCCTGGGGATCGTCGGGATAGACGACGCCCGCGTAGACGCCGAAGCCGTACTTCTGGCGGTACTTCTTCGTCAGCCCGTAGTCCGCCCCGTCGGCGGCCCAGGATGCCGCGGGGTCCTCGGGGGCGATGGGGGTGTAGGGGAAGCCCTTCTTCTTCATGCAGGCCGCGATCGCGTTCTGCAGCTGGTACTCCTTCTTGAGCTCCCCGCCGGCGTTCGCGGGGACGTCGAGCTGTCCCCGCGCTCCGGTCGGGGCCTTGCCACCGCCCGCCGTCTGCGATGCCGTCTCGGCGCCGCAGGCCGCCAGCAGCGGCAGCAGGCTCACCGCCACGGCCAGTATCCGAACAGTGCGGGATCCAGACATGCTCTTCCATCCGATCGAGGAGAAGTGAGGTCGCCGCCCTGAGGCGGGGCGTCACCGGGTTCGTGCGTCCCAGGCTGGCGCCCGCAGGTGATGGCCCCTGGCCCGGATCATGACCGAGCTGTAACGCCGGTTCACTGCACGTGCGGGCCGGTGACGAAGCGACCGTTCCTGTCGTAGGGCCAGGCGTTGGCGACGCATCCGCGCAGGCCCTTGATCTGCTGCATCATCACCGGGGCCAGTTGTCCGGGACCCGCGCAGGTGGTGTGCGTGTAGTTCAGGAAGTGCCCCATCTCGTGGTTGATGATCAGCGCCCGGTAGTCGTGGATCGGGCCGTCGAACGTCGGCGAGCCCTCGACCCAGCGCTTGAGGTTCACCACGACCCCGCCGGGGACCTCGCAGTTGTACTCGCCCTGGGTGTCCTGCTTGATGCCCGTCCAGCACAGGGCGTCCGCCGTGCCCGGCGTCGCGATCCGCACCGTGAGGTCGTGGGGTTGCCCCGCGCTCACCAGCTGGAACGCGAAGGCGGGGTTGTGGGTCCAGCCCCGGGGGGCGGCGAGGATGTCGGCGATCTCGTTGGCCGCCTGGTCCGGCGAGATGTCGAGGCCGGTCTCGACCTTCACCACGTAGCGGAGCGGACGGGGACCGCGACCGACCTTCTCGCCGCCGGCCTGCGCGGTGACGAAGGTGCCACTGCCCGTCGCGGGGACGTCGATTTTGGTGGGGGTCGGCGTCGGCGTCGGGGTGGGGGTCGGTGTGGGCGTGGGCGTCGGAGTGGGCGTGGGGGTGACGTGCACCACGCTCCGCGGGCGTGGGGCGCCGCTCGACGCGTCACTTCGCCCGTCGTCCAGGAAGAACGCGACGGAGCCGAGCAGCCCTGCGACCACCAGCGTGGCGACCAGATAACCCCGGCCCCGGCGGCGCGGACGGCGCCTGCGACGGGAGGCCCGGTGGCGTCCGGCACGGTGGGATGAATGCATGGCAGCTCAAACTGGTCATTTCAGATGATCGCCATGAGCTCACGCCATCACGAAACGATAACGAGCGGCCTTCCGGTGACCCACCGGCCGGCCCCACGCCCCACGTATGACCCTTCTGTAACAGCTCCCGGGCGGGCCCCTTCCGCCGCCCGGTCACCGATCGCGATCTGCTTAGACTGTCGGCGTGCCACGAGTCCTTATTGTCGAAGACGACCCGGATGTCCGGAAGGCCGTCCAGCTGGGGCTGCGCCACCAGGGACACGAGGTCTTCGCCGCCGGAACGGGTGAAGAGGGATTGGAACAGCTCCGCCCCTTCCACCCGGACGTCGTCGTGCTCGACCTCATGCTGCCCGGGATGTCCGGTCTCGACGTGTGCCGCCGCATACGCGACCGCGACCAGGTGCCGATCATCATGGTCACCGCCAAGGGCGACGACATCGACGTGGTCGTGGGGCTCGAGGCCGGCGCGGACGACTACGTCGTCAAGCCCGTGCAGGCCCGGGTGCTCGACGCACGCATACGGGCCGTGCTGCGCCGGCAGGACGCGTCGTTCTCCGACGCCGTCCGCCCCAGGGCGGAGTCCCACGGCGAGCTGGCCATCGACCGGGCCGGACTCGTGGTGACGCACCGAGGTGAACCCGTCGCACTCGCCCCCTCGGAGCTCCGGCTGCTGCTGACCCTGTCGGCCTCGCCCGGGCAGGTCTTCAGCCGCCAGCAACTGCTGGAAGCGGTCTGGGAGCACAGCTACTACGGCGACATACGGCTCGTGGACGCCTGCGTGAAACGACTGCGCGGCAAGCTCGGCGAGCTCGGCGGCGCTCCCCGGTACATCCAGACCGTGCGCGGCTTCGGTTACCGCTTCGGTACCGCGTGAGCCGCCGGAGATCGGCACGGCCGCGCAAGGCCGTGCGGCAGCGCGAAGCCGCGGCGACCGGGCAGGGCCCCAGGTGGACGCGCCTCCACCGCGCGGCACTGGCGAAGGTCCCGCTCCCCCTGCGGGGCCTGCGCTCCCGCCTCGTCGTGGCCTTCGTCCTGGTGACCATGGCCGGAGCACTGAGCACCGGAGCCGTCACCTTCCGGGAGGCGCGCACCGGCGTGCTGCAGCAGAGCCAGGACGCCGTCATCCAGCAGTTCCGGGACAGCGTCGACGCCGTGGCCGAATACACCCCCACGAATCCGGACCAGTCGGACCTGCAGACGGCGGTGAACCAGGTGTTCCGCGCCAACCAGTCCCAGGGCTGGCGGGTCATGGCCACGTACGGCGACCTCCGCGCCTGGGTGGTGGGCGCCGAGTTCGACATGCTCAGCCCGGAACTGCGCCGGAGCGTGGCGACCAAACGCGCCGCGGTGTTCCAGCGGGTGACCACCGACGGGCGTCCCTGGCTCGTCGTCGGGTTGCCGGTCACGTACACCAGCGGCGAGGGCAAGGAGCCCCAACTGTCGGGGCTCGTGATGTACCTGGTGGTGCCGCAGGACACCGAGCAGGCCTACGTCAGTGCGATGGTCAGCGCCATCGAGCACGCCTCCCTGGTCGCGCTGGGCCTCGCCGTCGTCCTGGCGCTGCTGGCCGCGCGAGGTGTCCTCCGTCCGGTACGGGCGTTGCGCGGGGCGACGCGCCGGATGGCCGAAGGCCACCTCGACGTCCGCCTGGCCGTCAACGGCTCCGACGAACTGGCCGACCTCTCGGAGTCCTTCAACCACACGGCGGCCGAACTGGAGCGTTCGGTGGCGGAGTTGCGCCGCCTGGAGGCCCAGGCGCGCCGCTTCGTCGCGGACGTCTCCCACGAACTGCGGACGCCGCTGGCGGCGATGACGGCGGTCACCGACGTGCTCGACGAGAACGCCCTGCGGCTGGACGTGGAGACCGGCGAGGCACTGCGGCTGATCAGCGAGGGGACCAGCCGGCTGAGCGGGCTGGTGAACGACCTGATGGAGATCTCCCGCTTCGACGCGGGCGCGGCCGAACTCAACGTGGACGAGATCGATCTGGCCGACTTCGTGCACCACTCCCTCGCCGCCCGCGGCTGGCAGGGCCAGGTGGAGACCCATCTGCCCCCGCCCGGTGTGCTCCGGACCCGCGTGGATCCGCGCCGGCTCGACGTGGTGCTGGCCAACCTGGTCGGCAACGCGCTGCGGCACGGGGCGCCGCCGGTACGGCTGACCATGAGCGTGCGGGAGGAACGGCCGGACGTGGCGTGGGCCGTCATCGAGGTGACCGACAACGGGAAGGGCATCACCGAGGACGCCATGCCGCACATCTTCGAACGCTTCTACAAGGCGAACAGCACACGGACCAGGAGCGAGAGCAGCGGTCTGGGCCTCGCCATCACGGCGGAGAACGTGCACCTGCACGGAGGGCGCATCACCGCGGCCAACCTGCCCTGGGGCGGCGCGGCGTTCACCGTCGAACTCCCCCTGCACCGCGACTCGGCCGCCGACGGCGACGGCACCGACGACGTGATCGAAGGTGCCCGGTGAAGGGGGCGCGCGTCGCGGCGCTGACGGCCGGGCTCGCCGCCGGGCTCACGCTGGCGGGCTGCGGAGTCCCGCCGTCCGGCGTCATCGAGGCCGGCGCGCCGGCGAGCGGCATGTTCTACGCCCCCGAGCCCGCGGTGACGGCCCCCGTGTCCCTGTATTTCCTGCTCAACGGCGATCCGACGCCCGTCGGCCGCAAGCTCGCCGATCCTTCGGACGTTGCAGCCGCCGTGCGCTTGCTGTTCGACGGACCGGCCGGAGGCGAGGCCGACAAGGTCACCACGGAGCTGCCGCACCTCGCGGTCGCACCGGAGGTGACGGTCGGCAAGACCGGCCTCGTCTCCGTCCGGCTCCCCGAAGGCATCCCTCCCCTCAGCCACCCGGCCATGCTGCAGCTGGCGTGCACGGTGTCCCACGTGGGTGGGTCCTCCGCCACGCTGCCCTCGGTCTCGGGCGGAGGCGGCGCCGCCGCGTCTCCTTCCGTCGCCGTGCGGGACTCCCTGTTGTACAAGGGCGTCGATGTGCGCGGGGACGGATGGACGATGACGCAGTCGGCCGACGCCTGCCCCGACGCCGGCCGCTCGTAGGCAAGGCCTCCGCTCCCCGGCCCTGGTCAGACCTGGACGGTGCCGCCGTCGACGAACAGCTCCGTACCCGTGACGAAGCGGCTCTGGTCGGACGCGAGGAAGAGGACCACGTCGGCGACGTCGTCCGGAACGCCGATGCGGCCGAGCGGGATCCGGGAGACCAGGAACTCCTTCATGCGTCGCCCCTCCTCCGTGCCCGCCCCGAGCGCCTGGTCGAGCTGGGGCGTGTCGATCGTGCCCGGACTGATGGCGTTGACGCGGATGGACCGGTCCTTGAGCTCGTTGGCCCAGGTGCGCGCGAAGGACCGGATCGCCGCCTTCGTGGCCGAGTAGACGCCGAAGCCCTCGGGGCCCTCGACCGTCCAGATCGAGGCCGTGAGGATGACGGACGCACCCTCGTTCAGCAGCGGCAGGACCTTCTGCACGGTGAAGACCGTGCCCTTCACGTTCACACCGAGGAGGAGGTCGAGGTGCTCCTCGGTGACCTCCGCGAGCGGAGCCCGCTCCCCCACCCCGGCGTTCGCGTGCAGCACGTCGACCCGGCGGCCGTCCGCGGCGATGCGCTCGCAGAGGCGGTCGAGGTCGGCGGGGACGGCGACGTCGCCATGGACGCCGGTCGCCGCGGGCCCGATGCGCGCCACGGCCGCGTCCAGCTCCACCTGCCGCCGGCCCATGACGTAGACGTGGGCCCCCTCCTCGGCGAAGCGACGGGCGCTTGCGAGGCCGATCCCCGTCGAGGCGCCGGTCACCACGGCCGTCTTCCCCTCGAGTCGTCCCATCAGGTCCTCCTCAGCCGGCCCGAGGTGTCACCGCTCCTCGCGGCCCGCGTTCAGACGCCGTAGATCCGTTCGGGCCGCACCAGCACGGCCGCCCGGCCTTCGGCGGCCATGACCTCGTCGTAGGCGTCCCAGTCGTCATGGGTGCCGCCCGCCGCGGTGAAGATCTCCCGCAGCAGCAGGCGCCTGCCGTCCGCGTCGACCGCCGGATGCGGGTCGTCGGGACCGATGACCTCGGCGTCCCCTTCCACCGTCAGCCAGTGCCATCCGGAGCGCACGCACGCGGCGAGCCGGGGACGCCCCCTGAGGTTGGCGAGCTTGACCTTGCCGTAGGTCACGAACGCCACCGCCTCCAGGCCGGACACCGGATGCCTCATGACCCCGAGGTTGACCACGGAGGACTGGATGCTCCGGTCGGCGCGCAGCGTCGACACCACACCGAGGCCCTGCTCGGCGCGGGCCAGCTCCGCGAAGTCGTTCAACGTCGCCACTGTCGTCCCCTGCCTGTTGCGGTGCGCTCCGGAACAACGATGACACGCGATCGCGACGCGGACCTGCCGGCCTCCATGCCACCCCGGGCCGGGCCCGACCCTGAGTTGCGGAGCAACAGAGCGCCACATAGCGTCTCGCTTCATCGCACTACCCTCATATCGGATACCGGCCCGGCCCTCCTGCCCCGCACCCCGTGGCGATCGCGCATTCCGTGCGGCATCTCCCGCCGTCTCCGACGAGGTACGTGCACGCCCACGACGCTTCCCTCCCGGGAATCGGACGACCGGAGACCTGCCATGCCCGACATTGCCCGTCTGATTTCCCGGCGAAAGCTCCTGCTCACCTCCGCCGGCGCGATGACCGCGGCGACCACGGGGGCCGTCGGCATGGCCTCACGGACGCCGGACGCGGTGCACGAGCGGGCGGCGGAGGGCACGGGCATCCGGCCCTTCCACGTCGACATCCCGGAGGCGGCTCTCGCCGAGCTCCGCCGACGGGTGAACGGGACGCGGTGGCCCGACCGCGAGACCGTCCCCGACCAGTCGCAGGGCGTCCGGCTGGCGACGATGCGCGACCTCACGCGCTACTGGGGAAGCGACTACGACTGGCGGAAGATCGAGGCGAAGCTCAATTCCCTGCCGCAGTTCAAGACCAGGATCGACGGGCTCGACATCCACTTCATCCACGTCCGGTCCCGCCACCAGGACGCGCTCCCGATGATCCTGACCCACGGCTGGCCGGGCTCGGTCCTGGAGTTCCTCAAGGTCATCGACCCCCTGACCAACCCCACCGCCCACGGCGGCCGCGCGCAGGACGCGTTCCACGTCGTCATCCCCTCGATGCCCGGGTACGGCTTCTCCGAGCGACCCACCACCCCCGGCTGGAACCCCAGCCGCATCGCCCGCGCCTGGGCCGTGCTGATGCAGCGTCTGGGGTACACGCGCTATGTCTCCCAGGGCGGCGACTGGGGCGCGGTGGTGTCGGACAAGATGGCGGCGCAGAAGCCCCCCGGGCTGATCGGCATCCACGTCAACATGCCGGCCACCGTGCCGCCGGCCATCGCGAAGAAGCTCGCCTGCGGCGACCCGGCCCCGTCAGGCCTGTCCGCCGACGAGAAGGCCGCCTACGACAAGCTCAACGCCTTCTACAAGACCGGCTCGGGCTACTCCGCGATGATGGTCACCCGCCCGCAGACCGAGGGGTACGGACTGACGGACTCGCCCGCCGGACTGGCCGCCTGGATGTACGACAAGATCGCCGCCTGGACCGACAGCGACGGCGACCCGCAGCGGGTGCTCACCAAGGACGAGATCCTCAACGACATCAGCCTGTACTGGCTCACCAACACCGCGGTCTCCTCCTCCCGCCTCTACTGGGAGAACAACGCCAACAACTTCAACGCCGTGTCGATCTCGATCCCCGCCGCCATCACCGTGTTCCCCGGCGAGATCTACCAGGCACCGCTCAGCTGGGCGGAAGACGCGTACCACGACCTCATCTACTACAACAAGGCTCCGCGGGGCGGCCACTTCGCGGCCTGGGAGGTCCCGGACATCTTCACCAGGGAGCTCCGCGCCGCGTTCTCGGCACTGCGCAACCCCGGAACGCCGGGCAAGTAGCCGTCACGGCCTCGCGGTGGCTCATCACCGCGAGGCCGCATCCCCATGGTCCGAGCAAGGGGGTCCCCACCCGCAATGCTTGCTCGGTCAAATAATTGAACAGCACGGCATAAATACGTTCAAGTAGCTTGACCCGCCATCAACTCGTGCGGCTCACGCCGGAGGCTCGGCCGCCAGGAAGGCGCGCAGCCCGTCACCCCCCCCCAACCATGACCGCAGGCTACGGGCATCCGGTCCAGTGATGCCGTGGGGGGCGTCGGCTGCCCCGACCGAACGGCGCGGCAAGCCGGCGGGTCAGCGGTGCCGCACCCACACGTTCGGCTCCACCAGCGTGCCTCGATCAGCGCCGTGATCGATCACCAGTGGCGCGAGGGCCCCGGGGACGACATAGCTGCCCGACGCGGGGAGGGGGAATCCCACCCACTCCTCCCACTGCGCGACGGAGCCCTCCATCGTCATGGAATGCTCCGCCGCAGCCAGCACCCGCGCGCCCGAACGATGGTGCGTCCTCAGCCACGGGTCCAAGGGAGCACCGTCCGCCCGCGCCCAGTTCATGAACTCACCCATCGGGGTGAGCGGATAGCGCGCCTTCAGCGGCGGCCGCACCGGGGCGATCACGCGCGCCAGACCGGCGCGCTCCGCCGCCGACGCGAGTCGCGCCAGCACCTCCGCTGCCAGACCACGCCCCTGCAGATCCCGGCGGACCTGTGCGGCCGCGATCACCAGCGTGTCAGCCCTGCCACCCGCCTCGTACAGCGCGACGGCCCGCACCAGCGAGCCGTCGTAGCCGGCGGGCAGGTCGTCGCGCGACCCGTCCCACCGCACCGGCACGCCCCACCCGCCTGCCACGATCCGGTCCTCGCCGTCGACGAGGAGGAGGTTCAGTTCGCCGAACCACCGCCGCACCCGGTCCATGTGCTCATCCGCGACCGGGTCGTGGAAGATGAACTCCGGCCACTCCTCGCCGAAGATCCCCTCCGCCTGCCCGTGCAGATCGGGACGGTCATCGAAGAGATACGTCTGCAGATCCACAGCGCTGGAGCGTACGCCGCACCGAACGCCGGGTGCCGGGATTTTCGGCGCCGCCTGTGGCGCCGGTGGTGGCCGGTACCGCACGAGGGGTGTGCGGAGCGCGGGGCGGTTAGCATCGCGAGGACCACTTCCGGACGAACGGAGTTCACCCGTGGGCCACCTGCGCATCGGGGTTGCCGTCCTCACCATGGGCAACCGGCCCGCCGAACTCGATGCGTTGCTGGCCTCGGTCGGCGCGCAGGATCTGCCGCCGGCGCGGGTCGTCGTGGTGGGCAACGGGTCCCCGCTGCCGGCGCTGCCGGACGGGGTGACCGGGGTGGTCCTCCCGGAGAACCTGGGGGTGGCGGGTGGTCGCAACGTTGCCCTGCAACGGCTGCGGCAGTTCGGGGATGTCGACGTGGTGGTCGACCTGGACGACGACGGGCTGCTGATCACGGCCGACGTCTTCCGCCGTTTGGCGGAGCTGTACCGCCGGGACGCACGGCTGGGCATCGTGTCGTTCCGGATCGCGGACGAACTCGGCCGCACCCAGCGGCGGCACGTGCCGCGGCTACGGGCTTCGGACCCCATGCGCGGCGGCCTGGTGACGACGTTCCTCGGCGGAGGACACGCGTTGTCGATGCGGATGCTGGAGGAGGTCGGCGGCTGGCCGGACGCGTTCTTCTACGCCCACGAGGAGACGGACCTGGCGTGGCGGGCGCTGGATGCGGGCTGGCGGATCCGGTACGCGCCGGAGCTGGTGCTGCAGCACCCATGGACGTCCCCGACACGGCATGCGGTGTTCTACCGGATGGTGGCCCGGAACCGGGTGTGGCTGGCCAGGCGGCGTCTCCCGACCCCCTTGGTGCCGGCGTACCTGGGGGTGTGGGCGGTGCTCACGGTGCTCAAACGGCCGTCACCGGAGGGGCTTCGGGCCTGGTGGGGCGGCTTCATGGAGGGTGTTCGCACGCCGTGCGGGGCGCGGAGGCCCATGCGGTGGCGCACCGTCGCGCGGATGACCGCCCTGGGCCGCCCCCCGGTGGTGTGATGTGATCACCCAGGGCCCGGCGACGGGCTCCGGTGACAAGCACGACACGAAAGGTGCCGCGATGAACGATCAGGTCAGCCCCGCCCGCCTCCCCGGCGCGGTGAGCGTCCTCGGAGGGCCCACCACGGTGATCGACATCGGCGGGCTCCGCCTGGTGTCGGACCCCACCTTCGACGACCCGGGCGACCACGGGTACCTCACCAAGACGGCGGGGCCCGCCGTCGGCGAGGACGCCCTGGGGCCGGTGGACGCGGTCCTCGTCAGCCACGACCTCCACCCCGACAACCTGGACACCCGCGGCCGTGCCTTCGCCCTGGGTTCGCCGCTGGTGCTGACCGGGCCCGCCGCCGCGCGGCGGCTGGGCGCCCCGGCCCAGGGGCTGTCGGCCTGGGACCGCGTGGAGCTCCCCCGCCCGTCCGGAGGCACCGTCACCGTGCACGCCGTCCCCGCCCAGCACGGTCCCGACGACGGCGAACGCGACGAGCAGGGTCATGTGAACTGCGAGGTCACCGGCTTCGTCCTGACCGGTGACGAGCTGCCCACCGTCTACGTCAGCGGCGACAACGCCTCGCTCGCGGTGGTGGCCGAGATCGCCCGCCGCATGCCGCCCGTCGACGTGGCCGTCCTGTTCGTGGGTGCGGCGCGCGTCCCGTCGAAGATGCGCGGCCGGCCTCTGACGCTGACCGCGCAGCGGGCCGGCGCCGCCGCCTCCGTACTGGGGTCCCCGATCGTCGTCGCCGCCCACTGCGACGGATGGGCGCACTTCAGTGAGACCCGCGCCGACATCGAGCGGGCCTTCGACGACGCCGGGCTCGCCGCGCGGCTGCGCACCGCGGGCAACGGCGAGTGGATCGACCTGGGTCAGGCGGTCGCCCAGCGCTGACCGGTCGGCACTCGCACCGACCATGGCGACCTGGCTTTAATTTGTGCATTTAGCCGTGGTAGCTTCTGGTCCGGCAGGGGGGCGGGTCGACCGATTGAGATGACCGGTCACTTTCATCCTGGGTGACCGCGTTTTCAGCCGCTACGGGCAACGCGGCGGTCGGCGGCCCGTTCCACTGTCGACGGGCATCGGAGAAATCTCGGGCGGTGATGTCGAGAACCCGTGGCCGGCTCCGTCCCCGGGGTGAAGGCGGCCACAATGGGTCGCACCGGCACCAGGGAGAACCACCATGGCCAAGTACCTGCTCCTCAAGCACTACCGCGGCGCACCGGCCGCGGTGAACGACGTGTGCATGGACCAGTGGACGCCCCAGGAGATCTCCGACCACGTCCAGTACATGCAGGACTTCGCCGCCCGCCTGGAGAAGACCGGCGAGTTCGTCGACGGCCAGGCCCTCGCCCCCGAAGGCACCTGGGTCCGCTACGACGGCGAAGGCCGCCCGCCCGTCACCGACGGCCCCTTCGCCGAGACCAAGGACCTCATCGCCGGCTGGATGATCATCGACGTCGACACCTACGACCGCGCCCTCGAACTCGCCGGAGAACTCTCCGCCGCACCCGGCGCCGGCGGCAGGCCCATCCACGAATGGCTCGAACTCCGCCCCTTCCACGCCGCCCCGCCGGCCCCGTAGCCCGACGACCCACGCCGGGCAGGCCCGCCGAGGGGATCCGTTTCACGCGCCGGGCACGTGCCGCACGTCGAACCTCGCGTCCGCGACGATCCACAGGAGCGCACCGGCGTCGAAGGCGATGAGGAACGAACCGTCGGCGACCACCTCGACGTCCGTGACGGACTGACCGAACAGGTCGAGCACCGGGGCGAGGGCAGAGCCCGTTCCGGGGTGCATGTCGTGGTACTGGCCGTCGTCGTCCCGCAGGCGGAACCCCGTTTCCAGGACCAGCTCCGTGGTGACGCCTGACGTCTCACCTCCCTCCGCAGGGGCGAGACGCAGGCGCACCCGGTCGTCGCACGACGTGTCCTGCACCCGACTGCCGACCAGCGCTTTGAGGCTCTTCACCGCATGACTTCCACATCGCTCTGATGGCCCGGCAGGTGCTCCTGTCGAGCAGGGCACCCCCGCCGTATGCCGCTCGGACAGGCCGCCGGGCTCGGGGAACCGCCACAGATCCGGGGCTGGTACCGCCACCCAGGGCTGACAACGTTGTCCACCCTACCTCCAACCCTCAGCCCGCTCGTAGATGATAACGATCATCCAGCTGTCCCATCAAGCTCACGTTCCGTGGCGGTCCGGCCACACCTCCGACGCCCCTCGAGGATGGCGCGTCAGTGGTGGTGGCCGTGCCGGCCGAGGGTCTCCACGGGGGTCGCGCCCGGGCGGGTCCACTGCGGCACGGGGCGGCTCGTCGGGCCCCAGGTGGCGTTCCCGTCCGCGTCCGAACGCCAGGACCAGCAGGCGTCGCCGCCCTTCGGCCAACCCTCGGGCTTGTCCTCCCACGCCTCGCCGCGACCGTAGGGCGTCATGTCGAGCAGGCCCATGGACCCGTTGACCGCTTCGTTGCCGCGCCCCGTCGTGGAGTAGGTGAGGAACACCCGGTCGCCGTCGCGCAGGAAGCAGGTGAGGTACCCCATGCTGCCGCCGGCCGGCCCGTCCACGTCGCGCACCGAGTACCAGGGCTGGGTGTAGCCCATGAACTCGACGTACGGGGCCACCTCCTCCCACCTGCCCGTGGTCAGGACGGCGAACGAGACGCCGCGGGCGTTGAGGTAGACGGCGTCCCTCAGGTGCCAGGCCGTGGTCGTGCAGCCCTCGCACTGCCCCTGGTGCGGCGCGCCGTCGTGCCACATGTGCTTGTAGACCACGAGCTCGTCGCGGCCATGGAACAGGTCCAGGAACGGGACCGGGCCGTCGGGTCCGACGACCTCGACCGTCCCGTCGAACTCCACCATCGGCAGCCGGCGGCGCGCCGCGGCGAGGGCGTCGCCCTCGCGGGTGTGCGCCTTCTCGCGGAGCAGGAGCTCGTCACGGGCGGCCTGCCAGGTGGACAGGTCCACGACCGGCGGGCGGCCGGGCAGCGCGGTGGTCGGGTCGTCCGATGTGGTCGTCATGGTGTCCTCCGTGGTGTCTGGTGCCGGGCAGCGTCGTACGGCCGTCGACGGCGTCCTGCGACGGTCACCGGAACAGACTCCCGCCGCGGCCGGAACTCATCGCGCCGGGCGCGAACACGGCGGCTCCCGGCATCCGGGTGATCCAGCCCACGACGATTCGGGACACGCGGCAGGCACTTCGGGCCGCCGGGCTCCCAAGCGCCTGTTCGTGCGGATCGGAACCGTAACTTCGATATCAGCAGCCGCCCGCTCCCGGGCTGGGGGCGTGTCCGTGGACAGGACCGCGGACCTCCGGCTGCAGTCAGGGTCCGTGAGGTGGACGACAGGAACCTCACCGCCCGCCACCGTCACCTTTGGAGGAGTTCCGCCGATGAAGACCGTCACCCACTGGATCGGTGGCAAGCCCTACGGAGACGCCGCAGGCGCCTCCGGCACCTGGGGACCCGTGACCGACCCCGCGACCGGAACGGTCACCACCCGGGTCGCGATGGCCGGCGCCGACGAGGTCGACGCCGCGGTCGCGGCGGCGAAGGAGGCCTACGCCACCTGGCGCACGTCCCCGCTCGCGCGGCGGATCGCGATCCTCTTCCGCTACCGCGAACTGCTGGACGCGCGCCGCGACGACCTGGCCGCGCTGATCACCGCCGAGCAGGGCAAGGTCCACGCGGACGCGCTGGGCGAGGTGGCCCGGGGCCTGGAGATCGTCGAGCTGGCCTGCGGGCTGGGCATGGCGCTCAAGGGCGACACGTCCACCGAGGTGTCGGGCGACGTCGACGTGGCGTCGATACGGCAGCCGCTCGGCGTGGTCGCGGGCATCTCGCCGTTCAACTTCCCCGCGATGATCGGCATGTGGATGTTCCCCATGGCGATCGCCTGCGGGAACACCTTCGTCCACAAGCCCAGCAGCAAGGCCCCGTCCGCGTCCATGCTCCTCGCGGAGCTCGCGGCCGAGGCGGGCGTGCCCGACGGGGTGCTCAACATCGTGCACGGCGACGAGGTCGCGGTGAACGCGCTGCTCGACCACCCGGACGTGGCGGCCGTGTCGTTCGTGGGCTCCACGCCCGTCGCCCGCCACGTCTACCGCAGGGCCTCCGCGAGCGGCAAGCGCGTCCAGGCCCTCGGCGGCGCGAAGAACCACATGCTGGTCCTGCCGGACGCGGACCTCGACGCGGCCGCCGACGCCGCCGTGAACGCCGCCTACGGATCCGCGGGCCAGCGCTGCATGGCGGTCTCCGTGGTGGTCGCGGTCGGCTCGGCGGGCGACGCGCTGGTGCCGCGGATCGCCGAGCGTGCCACGAAGGTCAAGATCGGCCCGGGCGACGACCCGACGTCCGAGATGGGCCCGCTCGTCACCAAGGCACACCGTGACGAGGTCGCGGCGTACGTCGCGGGCGCGGCCGCCCAGGGCGCCGATGTGGTGCTCGACGGCCGGGGCTTCACCGTCGAGGGCCGCGAGAACGGGCATTGGATGGGCATCTCGCTCCTCGACAACGTCAGCACCGACTCGGACGTCTACCGGAACGAGATCTTCGGCCCCGTCCTGTGCGTGCTCCGCGCGGAGACCTACGAGGAGGCCATGCACATCATCAACGGCTCCCCGTTCGGCAACGCCAGCTCGGTCTTCACCCGCGACGGCGGTGCGGCCCGCCGGTTCCAGCTGGAGGTCGAGACCGGCATGGTCGGCGTGAACGTGCCGATGCCGGTGCCGGTGGGCTACCACTCCTTCGGTGGCTGGAAGGACTCGGCCTTCGGCGACCACCGCATGTACGGCAGCGAAGCCGTGCACTTCTACACGCGCGGCAAGGTCATCACGAGCCGCTGGCCGGGCCCGGCCGAGCTGACGGCCGGCTGACGACCTGGACTTCCCCTCGTCCCGCTGACCGCCCCCCACACGCGGCCGCGCCGGCTCCCCTTCCGTGCCGGTGCGGCCGTCGGCCCTTGCCCGCGGTGACCCGTCAGCCTCGTCGCCCGGGGACTGACCAATGCCGAGATCGCCGAGGCGCCCTCTCGGCCGGCACGGTGAAGACGCACCTCGCCAACGTGCAGACCAAGCCGGCCGCCCGCAATCGTGTGGAGATCGCCGCCTGGGGGAGTCCGGTCTCCTGGACCGGCGTTGACGAGCGAGGGCCCGGACGGCCTGGTCAGGTGGTCAGTTCCGTCTGGGCCGCCGCTGCGGAGAAGGGGGCGTGGCGGATGTACCACTCGGTGGCGAGCAGTCGCTCCCGGGCATGTGATGGAAGGCCTGCGATCACCCCCGGCACGGCTCCGCGTTCGACCTCGGAGCGGTGCGCCAGCACCGCCGCGACCTTCTGCGTCATCCAGGGACGGACGTCGACGGTCGCGGTGACCTGTTCGTCCGGGACGCTGTACATCGCCTTGCGCGCACCGACCAGATGGTGCAGCGCCGGCACGGCCGAGCTCGGGTGGGCGGCCAGGTACAGGGAACGCGGCTGCCAGGGGGCACCGGCATCCGGGTAGAGCTGCCCGAGCCCGGCCGCTTGTGCGGCGATCACGGTCACCCGATGGGTGTGCACGTGATCCGGGTGACCGGGAAGGCCGCCGTAGGCGTCATGGGTGACCATGACGTCGGGGCGGAACTCCCTGATGTGCGCGACCAGTCGGTGCACCACCTCGTCGAGCGGCGCGTCGCAGAACCTCGGGCGGCCCGGGGCCGACCGGGGCACCCGCGCATCGGCGTAGCCGAGCATCCGCGGCGCACCGGCGCCGAGGATCCGCAGCGCCTCGCCCAGTTCCGCGGCCCGCGCGCTGTCCGCGGCCCAGGTCGCCGTGACGACCGCGGTCCGGGCACCAGCGGCCGCGTGACGGGCCAGCACTCCGCCCGCCGACAACGACTCGTCGTCCGGGTGGGCGAAGACCCCGAGCAGGCTCGGCACGGACATGGGCGGACCGCCTTCCTCCGCGCTGCGACTCCCGACGTCGCTTACGAGGGGGCCACTTCACCACACCGCTCGGTCAGAGGAGGGCGTCGAGGACGAACACCTCCGCCAGGTGGAAAACGGCAGCGCCCACTGGCGCGAGCGCGGCGCACAGCCAGTAGCGGCGCACCCCGGCACGCGCCAGGTAGACGGTCAGGAGGCCGGTGAGCAGCGCGCCGACAGCCAGGAAGACAGCCGGCTCTCCCCAGTAGTGGAGGGCCAGGCCCAGCCAGAGCCCCTCCCCCGGCACCACCATGGCGATGACGGCCCCGGCCATACGCGGGCCGCCCGGTGACGAGTGAAACGATCTCGCGGTGTCTGGTGTGATCACGGCTTCGGAGCCCCGGGACCCCGCCGTCGTGGAGCTCCGCCGCGACCGCCGCCTCAAAGGCGACGGAGTCCCCTGCGCCATACGCGGCATCGCCCGGATGCACAACCTCACCCTCGCCGGATACGAGCGACCCGTATGACGGCCAAGGGCTCCCGAGGCAGCTCGCAGATCAATGACGGGACGGCTCTCGGCCCGTCACAGGCTTCCGGGCTCACGCGTCAGCCCCTCGATGAACGACCGGAAGTCCGGGGCAAGGTGCAACTCCGCTTCGAGTTCCGCGTCGAACCAGGTCACGGAAGGCTCCCCGTGCCGCCCGCAGGCCCGGTAGTCCAGCCCGATCCAGCAGGGGCCGTCGCCCGAGACCAGCACCACCGCGGTGGGGAGCCCCCATTCCCGGACCAGGTACGGACTGTCGAGCATGGAGAGTGCCGCCGCGCGGTGCCCGATGCCCATGAGGAGGTCGACCGGGACATGATCGGCACTCCACGAGGTCGGCTCGCTCGTGGGAAGGCGTTGCGGTCGGCCGCCACCGCGCCTCCGTTCTGCCGGCGCAGCAGATCGAGCAGGGAACCGGGGAGTGTGACGCCCAGCGAGCGCTCGGCCTCCACGATCAACGGGTCGGTCAGGGGCTCCTGAATTCCGTACTGGCCCTCGGTGTCCCAGAGGGAGCGGCGAAGGTCCTCGAAGCGTGCCATGGCCGGAATCGTAGGAGCTCTGATCCTGATGTGGCGCTTCGTCTCGTGGCCCGGGACGGGCGGCCCGGTCGGCGGTGGGAACACACGCGCGGAGCACCCAATAGAATCCTGGCATGCTGCTTTTCCACTTCACGCGGCCGGAGCTGTGGCCGCTGATCCTGGCAGACGCAGAGATCAAAGCGACCTGGCCGACGGCTCAGGAGGGCAGGCAGGAGCTGGCGGGGACCGTGCACCTCACGTCCGATCCCAGCCCCGCCTCGCTCCCCGGACCCTTCCGGGACTGCACGGTGCGGTTCACCGTGGAAGTGCCGGCCCCGGAGGCGCAGCGGTGGCACGCGTGGGCGGGCACCAGGCTGCCGGCCCAGACCGTCCACGTGCTGACGGCGACGCACTTCGGGGAGCGCCCCGACGAGTGGTTCGTCGTGGAGCGGGCCATCCCGTCGGCGGAGTGGGTGTCGGTCGTGGATCTGCAGATACAGAAACCTCTGTGGCCCCAGCCGTAGGCCTCCGCAGCCCGAACAGGGCGGGGCGAGACTCGGTCTCGCCCCGCCCTGTTCAGGTGTTCGCGGCCGTGCCCGTCAGCGCAGCGTGTACGCCGTGGGGAAGGTCTGCCTGACGGTGTTGCCCCCGGTATCGGTGGCGCTGATCCGGAGACCGACACCCTGGGCGGCCTGATCCTGCTTCGGATGCTTGATCTTCGCGGTGAAGGTGTTCGTACCGGCGGCCTTGCTGGTCACCGTGTGCCAGCTCCGGCCACCGTCGAAGGTGGCCTCGACCTGCAGTGAGTTCACCTCGGGCGGGGTGCTGAGGCGTTCCTGGTAGTAGCCGACGACCGTGATCTGGTGGATCTCCCCGGCCTTGGCCGTGTTGTCCAGGCCGAGACCGAGGTCGTAACGCAGGAAGATCAGCGGCTCCGGGCGGCAGGCCGCGCGGTTGTCGCCGACCACGTCGCCCATGCACGGTTGGAGCTGCGGGGCGTCGCCCTTGGTGGGCTTGTCGGAGGTGTACTCCCACACCGTCTTGACCCCGTTGGTCTCCGCCTCGAACGTGTACCGGGCCGATGTGGCCGGCAGGTCGTAGGCGACGAGGTCCCCGGAGCCCCCGGCGCAGCCGGAGAGCGCGAGCACCGCCGCGGCCGCGAGCGCCGCGAAGATCCCGTTCCGGCGCCGTGTGGACGGCAGGCTCGTGTTCATCGCGCTGGTCTCCTTAGCGGTTGCGGCCGTCATCGCCGGCTCTCGAAGATGCCGACGTGGAGTCGCTGCAGACGGCGTTCGACTTCGTCACCGGACTGGTTCAGCAGCTCGAATTCGCAGGTGGAACCGAGGGTCGGCAACGTGGGCGAGGCCGTCGCGGCACAGACCGGGGCGCCGAAGAGGAACTCCGCGAGGTTGTCGTTGTTGACGATGCCGACCACGGCCTGGCGGGCGCCTCCGCTGCTGGTCAGCTGGAAGGTCGGGTAGAAGGTGTCGCCCTGCCGGCAGCCCGAACACGGCGTCGCGGTGGCCAGCGTGAACCCTGACTTGGTCCGCACCTGCGGCACGGCGCCCGGTACGGCCGGACCCTCGTTCCAGTGGACGTCGTCCCTGCCCGTCAGGACCATCTCCCGCCTCTCGCCGCGGGCTTGGACGAGGACGGAGTCCGCTCCGTGGTCGGCCCAGGCGGCGTAGAACTGGTCGATGGCGTCGGGCTGCCGCTTGATGAAGGTGGTCATCGTCTGCTGCGTGCTCGTGTGCGGCAGGGCGTCGCCCATCGCACCCGGGGCGGACTCGGACTGCTGCCACCAGAGCATCCTGGTGACCACTCCGGGCCGGTCGGCGTGGAAGTAGTGGTCGACCCTGTCGAGCTCGCCCTTCCCGACGCGGTGCTCCAGGTCGGAGGGGATCCGGCCGTCGGAGTGGTACCTGGCCGCGTAGGTCCGCGGCGCAGCGCTGCCGCCGAGCTCGATCTTGACGTTCGACCGGTCGGCCTTGATCCGCTTGATCAGGCGGTCCGCCTCGGCGTACGGCACCTTCACGACCGGCAGCGCGGCGTACGGCTCGACCTTCGGACAGCTCTGCGGCCCGTCCGTGCACAGGGCGAGTTCCAAGGAGCCGCCCACCGAGTTGAGGTCCGGTGCCGAGACCAGCACGCCGACGGCGCCGGCAGCGGCGGCGGCCGCCACCCGTTCGTCGCGGAGCCTGGGGAAGTCACAGCTGGTGCCGCAGATGTCAGTCGGGGTCAGCAGCACCAGCTTGCCCCGGGCGTTGACGCCGGCGAGCTCGGGGGCGGAGCCCGTGCCCGCGTAGACCACCGGCACGCGTCCCTTGATCGGCAGTCGCGCGATCGGGGCCGAGACCTCGCGGACGACCGACTTCTCGCCGTCCTGCCACATCTGGGAGCCGACGAGCGAGGCGTCCGGGGTCCGGTAGCGGGCGGTCAAACTGAAGGGGGCACCGCCGCCCGTGGCCCGCATGGTGACGACCGGAGTCGTCCGCACGCTGTAGGTGTCCTGGGTGAGGGTACCCGTGTGCACCTTGCCGGTGGGCAGCGCCCACCAGTTGGGCTCGTCGCCGTATCCGGTCGTCAACGCCGTCAGGAACGACCGTGTGCCGGTCGCCGAGATCCGCCGGGTGTTGTCGCTCATCTCGTAGACCTCGGTGGATTCCGGGAACCGCACGGTCAGCGGCTTGAGCTTGCGCAGGTCCAACGTGACCGTGGTCGCCTTGGCGAGGTCCACCTCCGCCACGACCGGCGCGGCCTGCTGCCACTCCCCCGCCGCGTCCCGCCACTTGAGCGGGACGGTGGCCGAGTAGGGTCCGCGGAAGAGCGAGAGGGTGAAGGTGTCGGCACCGAGCGCGCTCGTCACGTCCTTGCCCAGGCCGGGGATGTCGTCGCCGTCGAGGGGAAGGAAGGAGGCGGATCCGTATTCGACGTCGGTGGCGCCCGGCGGGCGGATGACGTTCACGGTCAGCGGGAGCTTCTGGGGCTCGAGGAAGGCGGTGACCGGGACGGCCGACCGCAGTGCTCCCGAGGAGTCCCGGGCGTTGAGCAGTCCGGAGTAGCCGCCGAAGGCGCCGTCGGTGCCGAGCACCCGGCCGTCGAGCGTCATCGACACCTCGGCCGAACCGCCCGCGGGTACGACCACCTCGTCGGCGCTGAGGGTGATCAGGCCGGCGGGAGCGGCCTTGCCGGCGGACGACACCGAGGCCGTGAGGTGGAGCGTGCTCGGCTCGTCGGTGTGGTTGGTGTAGGTGATCTTCCGCGTCTGCGGCGCGTGCGGGTAGGCCAGGCGGCCGAAGCCGAGGTTGCCGTTCGCGGTGGTCCGCGGGTCGATCGCGGCGGCGACGTCCACCCGGCCGACGCCCTGGGCGTCCCGGTCGAACCCCAGGTCGGTGGCGGTGCTCATCAGCAGCGCCTTGATCTCCCGTCCGGTCAGGTCCGGGTGCTGCTGGGCGATGACGGCCGCGGCGCCGGCCACGTGCGGGGTGGCCATCGAGGTCCCGCTGGCGGTGGTGTAGTAGTCGTCGACCGTCGTGCCCATGGCCGTGCCCGCGGCGCGTGCCGCAACGATGTCGACGCCCGGGGCGGCGATGTCGGGCTTGGCGGCGCCGTCCCCGATCCGCGGTCCGCGGCTGGAGAAGTCGGCCATCTTGTCCTGCTTGTCGACCGCCGCCACGGTCAGTGCCTCGTCGGCGGCGCCCGGGCTCCCGACCGTTCCGTTGGCCGGGCCGGAGTTGCCCGCCGCGACCACGAACAGGGTCCCGGTGGCGCGGCTGAGCTCGTTGAGCGACTGGCTCAGCGGGTCGGTCCCGTCGGTCGGGTCACCGCCGAGGCTCATGTTGACGACCTTGGCCCCGGAGTGGGCGGCCCACTCCATGCCCGCGATGACGGCGTCGTCGGTGCACTGCCCCTGGTCGTCGCAGACCTTTCCGACCCGCAGTTCCGCGCCGGGTGCGACGCCCTTGCGCACCCCGCCGGACGCGGCTCCGGTGCCGAGGATCGTGGACGCCACGTGGGTGCCGTGCCCGTGGCCGTCTCGGGTACCGCTGGGACTGTCGGTGAAGTCGACCTTCTCCACGAGGTGTCCGGACACGTCCGGGTGTCCGGCGTCGATGCCGGTGTCGAGCACCGCCACGGACACGCCCTTGCCGTCGTACCCGCGGTCCCAGGCGACGGGCGCGCCGATCTGCGGTACGGAGGTGTCGAGACTGATCTTGGCCAGCCCGTTGAGCCACACCTTCTTGACCCCGGCCAGGGTCCCGGCGGACCGGGCGGCGGCGGTGCCGGAGTCCGTCTTGCCCCGCACCCCCTGCCACCAGCGGCCGCCGTCGGCTATCTCCATCGAGCGGCCGTTGATGCTGGCGAGCGTCCTGCCGGCGGTCGCACCGGCGACCTCGGGGGCTCGCTGGGCCCCGGTCTTCCCGGTGTAGGTGACCAGCACGGGCACCTCGCCGCCCTTGCCGGCCGCGGCGAGCGTCACCAGCTCGGTCAGGTCGAAGAGTCCCCAGTCGAGCAGTCCGCTGCCGACCAGCGCGAGGGCGTCGTTGGGGACGACGTACACCTTGCCCGTGCGGGTGATGGTGTGGAACACGACGGGGGATCCGTCGGGCCGTGCCGCGCTCTCGATGGCGCGGACGGTCGGCTTGCCGTGGGCGTCGACGGCGACGTCCACCTTGTCCCCGGTGATCAGCGTCACCGGCACGGTGGCTCCGGAAGCGGAGAACGTCCGCGCGAGGTCATCGTTGTCGATCACCGTCGTCTTCTTGGTCTGGACGACTCCTGGAAGCGTCACCTTCCGGGCAGGCTCGGCCGCGTGGGTCGCCGTGGTCGACGCGACCATCCCGAGGATGGTCAGACCGACGGTCACGGCGCCCAAGCGTCGTCTGGCTCGCCTGTTTTCCCTTCGCCTCATCTATTCGATCTCCTGTGAGAGTGATGACCGGGGGGAGAGCTGGTGCGATGTGCCCCGAGGCCGCACAGCGGCACCGGGCCTCCTGGCTAGAGCGGTTCGTACTCGCCCACGACGTCGGCATCAGCGCCCGCGTGCTGGGCGGCGGAGGCGTCCGCTGGTTCGGCCGGCGCTTCTGCCGGCGCCGGTGCGGGCCGGGAACGGAGTCCCGGCTCGAGCAGGTCGGCTGTCGGCTGGGGCGTCGGCGGTTCTGCGGGCAACATGGGGACGAGTGTGCAACCGGGCCCGACGCCGCCTCGATTGGTCAGATGCGGGATTTAACTGGTCGTTCGCCCGTGGGTCCTTTTTTCGTCCCGGGCGATGACGGTGAATTCACTCGTCGCCCTGCGGTGTCTGCCCCTGCTCGCCCACGAGTCGCAACTCCACGACCCTGAGGGCGAGTCCGGTCCGCGACGTCACCTGCAGTTTGCGCATGGCCGACTTCACCTGGCTGGCCACGGTCTGCGTCGACACCACCAGCACGTCGGCGATCTGCCGGTTCGTCCGGCCGTCGAGCAGCAGGCGGGCGACTTCCAGCTCGCGCGGGGAGAGGTGGTTGCCGTAGCTGGGCCGTCCCCGGCCGCGCGTCTCGCGGCTGTCCCCATTCCGCTCGTTCAGGGTCCGTGCCACCCGGTCGGCGTCGTGGTGGGCGCCGAGCTCCGACAATGCTCGCCGGACGTCGGCCAGCACCGGCAGAGCGGCCTCGTCCCGGCCGTCGGCGAGCAGGCAGCGGGCGTGGCGCTCCCGTGCGAGCAGGGCGTCGTAGGGGCGCGGCAGTGCCTGCCAGGCGTCGGCTGCCCGGGCGAACAGCGAGGCGGCGTCGGTGAGCCGGCCGTCGGCTTCGGCCAGGATGGCGCGGCACAGCACCACGGACGCCCGCGGCGCCGGGGCGTCCCTGTCTCCCAGGGCCCCCTCGAAGGTGTCGGCCAGGTCGGCGGCGCGGCCGAGCTGACCGGCGGCGACCAGGGCCGCGACCCGTGCCGGGGCGAACTCGACGGCCCGGGACCAGATGCCGCCGCTGACGGCGATCTCGGCCGGCTGGTCGGTGAGGCGGAGCGCCTCCTCGACCTCGCCGTCGCGCAGGCACAGCTGCGCCAGCGCGGCCGCGGCC
The DNA here is from genome assembly GCF_033792725.1 of Streptomyces sp. PA03-5A. Taxonomy (NCBI): domain Bacteria; kingdom Bacillati; phylum Actinomycetota; class Actinomycetes; order Kitasatosporales; family Streptomycetaceae; genus Streptomyces; species Streptomyces sp. PA03-5A. Next base: position 57,187 of record NZ_JARAVL010000014.1, read on the forward strand.
TCGATGCGTTGCTGGTCGTCGCGTCCGGCGAAGCGCAGGCGTGCCTCCGCTGCCTCCCGGTCCCCGGCGGCGGCCTCGATCAGGCCCGCCACGAGCGCGGCCTCGCACCGGTCCTTCAGCCGTACGCCGCCGTCGTCGTCGACCAGCCGCGCCGTCCGCTCGGCGAGTCCCGGCCAGGCGCCGGTGAACCAGTCGAGGTGGGCCCGGGAGGAGGCGATGCTGTCGAGGTAGTCCAGGAGCTGGTGGCGCTCGGCGAGTGCCTGGGCCGTGGCCAGCCGTGCCCTGGCCTCGTCGTACCGGCCCCACCTCGTCGCCTCCTCGCCGACGTTCGTGTGTCCTATCGCGACGATGGCCGCCGCCCGGGGATCGGAGACGTCGTCCGGGATCTGCCGGGCCGCGTCCCAGCCGGCCTCCTCGCCGAGCATGAGCAGCGCGAAGGCGCGTTCCACGAACAGGCGCAGCCGGTCGTGGGAGGCCATCGCCTGGGCCAGCGGCGGTGCTTCCTGCAGCCACCGCAGGTGCTCCGCGACAGGGCGTGCGTTCCCCAGGGGCAGGGCGAGCAGGATGCGGGCGCGCGGCGCCTCCGGCGAGTCCAGTGCGAGATGGGGCACCGCCCGCAGGATCTCGAAGCGGCCCGCCTCGATCTCTCCCGCCACCATGAGGACCCGGCCGACCTGGAAGCGGACCAGGGCCTGCTGTCCCGGCGTCAGGACCTGGCCGCAGAGGGCCGCTCGCAGCGCGTCGATGGTCTTCGAGTACGGGTCGGAACCGGACAGCGCCTGGAACTGGATCTTCGTCACCAGCCGTACCAGCGGTTCCGCCGGGAGGGCCACGGTGGTCACCAGGCTGTGCAGTAGCAGTGCCGAGGTGGCCACGTCTCCGGACTGGACGCAGAGGTCGGCCGCCTGCTCGGTGTACCGGCACGCGGCGTCGACCTCGCCGGCCAGCCGGAAGTGCCGGGCCAACTGCGCCACCGGCGGCAGCGGCCATCGCTCCAGTGCCCGGCCCGCGCGCAGGTGCATGGCGCGCCGCTCCTCGGCCGGGATGGCGTCGTACACGGCGTGACACGCGAGCGAGTGACGGAACGACCACTGCCCGGGCCTGTCCTCACGCAGCAGGCCGCAGCCGAGCGCTTCGGCCGCTTGCGCGGCGAACCGGTCCTCGGGCAGGCCGGTCACGGCCCTCAGGGTCGCGTGGTCGGCCGGGCCGGACAGTACCGACACCGCGTACAGGACGGTCCGGACATCGGGCCGGAGCCGCTGGACGCGTTCGAGCATGGCGTCGCGGATCGTGGGCGGCACGTCGATGCGGTCCAGCCGGCGCCGTGCCCACCCGCCGTCCTGGCTGATCAGGTCGGCCCTGTCGTGCATCAGCCGCACCGACTCCTCCACCGCCAGCGGCACACCCTCCGTGCGTGCGTGCAGGAAGGTCGCGAACTCGGTCGAGACGTGTCCGTCGGCCAGCATCGACGAGACGAACGACGCGGTCTCGGGGATGTCCAGCGGCTGCAGTGTCAGCCTGACCAGGTGCGCGTCGGCTGGCGGCCGGGAGGACAGCCGCAACAGCAGCGAGTCGGCGGGCACTTCCTCCCGCCGGTAGGTCAGCACCACGCTCAGCGTCTGCGGTCGGCGGGAGACCAGGAACAACAGGAACTCCAGCGTCGCCTCGTCCGCCCAGTGCACGTCCTCGATCGCCAGCACCGCGACGTCGAGCCGTCCGAGGACCTCGACGAACGCGCGAAACAGCCGGTGCCGGGCGGCGCTCGCGTCCTCCAGTGGCTCCGGCGCGGGAGGCAGGTCGTCGGCCCACTCGGGGAACAGGGGCCGCAGCGCACCGCCCAGCCCGCTCAGCCCCAGGGTGGCAACGTTGTCAACACCGTCGCGCACCGCGTCCACGACCGCCCCGAGCGTGTACGGCACCCGCAACTCCGGGCAGGCCCCGACGAGGACACGACGTCCCCGCTCGGCCTGCGACCCCAGGAATTCGCGCAACAGCCGGGTCTTGCCGATACCCGCCTCACCTTCGAGCAGGACGAGCGCGGGGGCCGGCCCGAGCGCCCCGCCCAGGGCGGCGAGCTCCCGCTCCCGGCCCACGAACCGCGGCCCGGAGAGCGCCGGATGCCGACCGGCATCGGTCTGGGTCCGTCCAGCCACCGTCCGCTCCCTTGATCGATCAACGCCACGCCGGTGCTGACTTTATCCGGGAGAGATCATTTGGGTGGCGGTACCGGCTCGGACAGCTGAACGACGAGCGATCCCGCGGGCTCCTCGTACGGGGTCGCCATCGCCGTCGGGCATGTTCCCGGCGCCGACGCGGTGCCTGCCGGTCGCCGGGCACGCCGACACGCGCAGGAGGGCCTCCTCGCGTCACCCGGATGGGCTAATCGCACGGCGCCCGCGGACGTCTCGTGCTGGCCTGGAGGGGGTGTACGAGCGAGGCGACACCATGTGCGACCTGCGGCAACACTATGTCGGCCCCACCCCATCGCCGACCGGCGCAGCATCCGAAATCGCCGCGTGTCGCCCGCACAGACCACAACCACGGGAGTAACCCATGGCTGACCCCACGAAGAGCAGCGGCGGCGGCATGATGGACGAGCTGCAGGCACTGCTCGAGGGTGCGACGAAGCTCCTGAGCGACAGCGGCCTGAAGGGCGTCGTCGACTCATGGCTCGGCAACGGTCCCAACGAACCGGTCACGACGAGGCAGATCGAGGACGCGTTCGGCGCCGACAAGGTGGCCGAGGCCAGCAAGCAGGCCGGCGTGAAGCCCGACGCCCTCGCCGCCGAACTGCCCGAGGTCATCGACAAGGCATCTCCCGACGGCAAGATCGACATACGCAGTAGCAGCATCGAGCCGTCCTCCATCGACGCCCGCAAGGAATCGGTCATCGACGTGCTGGGCCACACGATCGAGCGCCGCGGGTGACCACCTGCGACGACCGTCCCAGGGCCGGCGCTCACCCGTAGCGCCGGCCCTGTCCGTTCCGGATCACGGTGCCGGAGCAGCCCTTTCCGCACCCGCGGCAACTCGTACGCGTTGAAGGCGGTAGAAGAGGTGGTCGTCGTGGAGTGAGGGGGCGGGAAGACGTGGACGTGTACGAAGCCGTGGACAGTCGCCGGGCGGTGCGGGCGTTCAGCGACGCGCCGGTGTCCAAGGAGACGCTGGAGAGAGTGCTGGCCGCGGCGACGCGGGCTCCGTCGAGCGGCAACCTCCAGCCCTGGCATGTGTACGTCGTGACCGGCGAGCCCTTGGCCGACCTGAAGCGGCGCGCGACGGGCAGGGCGCTGGCGGGAGACCCGGGTGACGATCGGGAGTACCCCATGTACCCGGCCGAACTGGCCTCTCCCTATCTGGACCGCTTCTCCGCCGCGGCCGCCCAGCGGTACCAAGCACTGGGGATCGAGCGCGACGACCCCGACAGGCCCAGGAAGATCGCGGCCTTGAACTCGGAGGCGTTCGGGGCGCCGGTCGTCCTGTTCTGCTACCTCGACCGGACGATGGGGCTCGGACAGTGGGCCGACGCGGGGATGTACCTGCAGACGGTCATGCTGTTGCTGAGGGCGGAAGGCCTGCACAGTTGCCCCCAGGTGATGTGGACCATGTACCGCAGGACCGTCAGCCAGGCCGTCGGGGCAAGCGACGGCCTCGTGCTGTTCTGCGGCGTCGCGGTGGGCTTCGAGAAGGAAGGCGTGCCTCGACTGCGCACGGGCCGCGCGGACATCACGGAGACGGTGAGCTTCGTCGGGACGTGACCGCCGGGCCCAGCGGAGCCTTCGCCCCGCTGCTTGTCAGTAGCGGTGGCCGGGCCAGTGCGGATCCGTCCAGCGGTCCTCGCCCGTGAGTCCGAGCAACCGTATGCGGTGCTGCAGCCCGGTCGACGCGCCCGACTCACGGAGCCGGGCGGCACCGTGACCGAGGAGCCAGGCGACCAGTTCGGCGCGCATCTCCTCTTCGTCGTGCTCGTACCACCCGATGTACCACGGCAGGCCGTCCCCCAGGAGTTGGTACTCCCAATCCGCCGCCGCGTCAGCGAGGCGCCGGTCGCTGAGGTGCCCGGTCTGTTGCTGCCATGCGGCAAGCCAGGGGCGGAGTGTTCCTGATGCCTCCGCGCACATCACCAGGACCTGGTGCGCCGGGACGGCCGCGTCCGGGTCGGTAAGGCTCTGCGCCCACCAGGCGTGCAGGAACTCGTGTACCGGAGCGGCGTGGTCGTCGGGCCACTGCTGCCAGTGGCCGCGGGCGAAGGACGTCCCGGCTTCTTCCAGCCGGAACATGGGGTCCGCGCCGTCGGCGACAAGGGCCCGGGAGAACTGCGGCAGGATACGGCGCGCCACAGCCGCGTCGTCGGTCCAGTCGACGGCCTGCCAGGTCCGGCGCAGGAGGTCCGGCTCGAGCATCACCTCCGGCGTCTTCAGGAGGGCGAGCTCCTCCGGACTTCCCCAGTGACATTCGCAGTTGTGCTCGTCCGGATGTGCGGTCATGCCCCGGACGGTGACGGCGAGGTCGTCCAGGGCTGCGTCGAGTCGGCGACGTGCGGGATGGTCGGCGAGATGCATGATGTGCCCGGCCTTCGAGGGACTCCGCGCGGCTTCCGCCGGGCGAAGATCACTACGTTGGTCGATCGGGCTCCTTGCGCACGAACGGGGCGGCGTACTCCGACGGCGAGACGGCCCGCGTCGCCATGGCGGTTGCTTCGCGTCCTGGTTGGAAGCGACTACAGGCTGCGCGCGGTGATGTCGCCGTAGGAGGTGGTCGCGTGGATGTCCAGGTCGGCGGCATCACCGTCGGTGTTCTTGAGGGCGTTGTGGATCCGGCCGTAGGCGGTGCCGGCGTCCAGTGAGGCGGAGGCTCCGCGGGCGGCGCCCACCGAGATCCCGCCGTGCTCGGTCCGCAGTGTGACGGTGCCGCGTACGGCTTCGGTGATGAGGAGGTCGCCCTTCTGGGTGCTGATCTCGGCGGGGCCGCCCAGGCGTCCGACGGCGATGTCGCCGGCGAGGACGGAGATGCGGGCGCTCTCGGTCTCGTCGAGCTTGACCGTGGCCTGCTGGCCCTCGAAGACGACGTCGCCGAGCCGTCCCACGCCGCGGAGTTCGGCGGCGGCCGCCTTCGCCTCGATGCGGGAGCCGGTGGGCAGTTGGACCGTCACGTCGACGGACCCGGATGCGCCGAGGATCCGGCTCTTCGCCGCCGGGAGCTCGATCCGCAGCACGCCGTCACGGTAGGCGACCTCGGCCTGCTCCGCCGCCTTCACGTCGCGGCTCTTCGCGGCGTCCGCGGGCAGGACCTCGACGGTGGCGTCGGCCCGGTCGGCGGCGATGAACCGGATGCGCCCGGCGGGGACGTCGAGGACGGCCAGGATCGGGGCGGGGGTGTCGAACTTCTGCATCGTGCTCTCCTTCGTCTCCATCGGGCGCCGGTGCGTCCCGGTGTTTCTGACAAAAGAAACGCTACGTTGCGTTCGCTGATACGGCAACAGATTTGTTGCACAACTAGCGCATCATTGCAGGTCATTGCTGAGAATTCATTGCAATGGTTGTGGACGCAATGCAACGCCTTATCCTCAGGGCATTGCAATGGATGAAAGGTGAACGCTACAGAGAAGACCCTGCGACAGCTGCTACGCGGAGCAGCCCGCGACACTTTCCGGCGGCACCTGAGAGCCAGGCCCACATCCCCGATGGACGGCGGGCCTCGATGGGCACACGGCCCACCCGTCGCTACGACCTCAGCCCGTCGCGGCCCGGCGCCAGGCGGAGGCGAGAGCGATGCGCTGGAGTTGCCGCGTGGTCAGGACGGGTTCGGCCCGGGACGCGGGCAGTTGGTAGGCGGGCGCGTTGACCGCGGTGATCACCACGCGCAGGCCGTCGGTGCGCAGCGCCGGGGGCAGCAGGTCGGCGATGGTGTCGGTGATCTGACGGCCGGTCATCCTGGGGACGAGCGACGTTCCGGGTAGAGCGGTCCGCGGGACGGGCGTGGCGGACAGGACGGGCTTCCAGGCGGGTGAACCGGCGATGGCCGCGAGGGCCTTCGCCGTCAGGGGAAGCGGGGACTCCCCGGTCGTCGGGCTCCCTGTGGCACCAGGGGCCTGTGAGACGAACACCTGGGTGCCGTCCTTGTGGGTGAGCAGCGTGGTCAGCACTGCCGCCCCCGACGGTCGCTTCTCGTCCGCCGGGGACCGGTCCTGCGTGAGCAGGGCTCCGTCGGACAGCCGGGCCCGCGTGCAGCGGCTGTACGGGTGATAGGCCGAGTCGGGACACGTCGAGAACTGCTCGGGTATTGGAAGCGAGTACCGGTTCACGGTGACCGTGAGCCGTGCATCACGATCGCCCGACGACGACCGGCTGCTGCTGAACGTCGCCGCTCCGCGGGGCTTTTGCCCGTGTCGTGGCGCCATGTACGCGACCCGCGACGGCCGTACGGGGGCCGGCGTTTGACCTTACGATTGCCCTTACGTGCGGGCGCTGATACGTCACCTCGCCAACGTGGCGATAGGGGCTGTCCCGGTGATCGCCATCGCGAACGGCGGGTGGACGGAAGAGGGATGTGATGACGTCACCCGGATTCCCAAGGCTGCAGGAACGCGTCAGGGAGTTGTCGGACGAGCAGCGGTACGCGGACGCGTACCGCCTCGTCACCGACGAGGGGCCGCAGTTCACAGAGAACGAATCGGACGTCTACTACCTGCGGTCGTGTGCGGCCGCACGGATGGGTGATGCCGACCTCGCCGTGGCACTCTTGCGAGAGGCCCTGGCGCGGGGCCACTGGTACGGCGAAGTGTTACTGCGTCAGTCGCCGTCCTGGGACTTCTTGCAGGGCACGGCCGACTTCGAGGAGGCGGCGCGTGAAAGCACGGCTCGCCAGCGAGCCGCCTCCGGCCCGTCGCGCTACCTCGCCATGGGCCACGAAGCCGGGGCGGAGCAGTACCGCGCTGTCGTCGCCCTGCATGGCAACGGCGGGAACGCCCACGAATCGATGAGCGGCTGGCGAGGGGTCGTGGGCGAAGGCCGACTGCTCGTGGCCTTCCAGTCCTCGCAGTGGATCGCACGCAATCGCGCTGTCTGGGACGACGAGGCCGTGGCCCTGCGGGACGTCCGCGAACAGTACGCGGCGCTGACGGCGGATCGCCGGTTGGACCCGGGTCACCTGGTCGTCGCGGGCTTCTCCATGGGCGCCGAGACCGCCTTGCGCACGGCGCTCGAAGGGAGTGTCCCGGCGCGTGGCTTCGTCCTGCTGGGGATGGCCGGGCCGCGTACTGCCCACCCTGCGTCCTGGATGCCGTTCATCGAGAGGCGGCGCCGGAGCGGCCTTCCGTTGCGCGGCTTCTTCTTGGTGGGCGCGGACGACGACGGCGGCGTGCGGTACGAGAAGCTGTCCGCACTCGCCGGTTTTCTCGCCTCGCAGGGAGTCCCCTGCGAGGTGGAGGTGCTGCCGGGACTCGGGCACGAGTATCCGGGCGACCTTCTCCCCCACATCAGGCGGGCACTCGCCTTCATCGACTCGGACGACCGGGGACACGCCGTCGCCGACGGTCCTTCGTCTGCTTCGTAGGGCGCAGCGGGACGCCCAGGGGTGCCACGCGTCACGGCCGGCCGGGCGCTGTTCCCCCACGCGGCGCGCCCGGCCTGCCCTTGCGGGCGTGCGCCCGCACTCAGCCTTCCGTGACCCGGATGATCGTCTTGCCGGGGGTGCGGCGCCCCTTGTGGGTGAAGGCTGCGGGTGCCTCGGACAGGGGCAGCACATCCCCGACGATCGGCTTGAGTCGGCCGTCCCGGACCCGCTGGACGAGGTCCGCGAGACGTGCCCGGTCGACCTCGACGACGAAGAAGACGGCCCGCCCGTCGTCGGGCTGGACGGTTGGTGGCTCCGCGATGGTGACGAGCGTGCCGCCGGCGCGGACCAGCGCCGTCGAGCGTTCGAGGATGTCGCCGCCGAACACATCGAGTACCAGGTCGACCTTGCCGACGTCTTCGAGCCGGTCGTTCTGCAGGTCCACGAACGCGTCCGCGCCGAGATCGAGCGCGGTGCTCCTGCCCGCGGCCCGGCCGGTGCCGATCACCCTGGCGCCCGCCTCGCGTGCCAGCTGCACGGCGATCGACCCGACCCCTCCCGTGGCGCCGTGGATCAAGACGGTCCGGCCCGTGGTGAGGTGCCCGTGGTCAAAGAGGCCCTGCCATGCGGTCAGCCCGGAGATCGGCAGCGCGGCGGCCACCGTGTGGTCGACGTCCACCGGGAGCGGAGCGAGATTGCGGGCCTCCACCGCGACGTACTCGGCCAGTGAGCCGTTCCGGGTCCAGTCGGCCAGTCCGAACACCCGCTGGCCCACGGTCAGGCCCGTGGTTCCGTAGCCCAGTTCGGCCACGACGCCCGACAGTTCGTGCCCGGGTACGCTCGGCGTCCGGTCACGGCCGGCCCGGTCGGACCAGGTTCCCGGCCACTCGAGCTCCCCCGGCGTGAAGCCCGCGGCGTGCACCCGTACGATGACGTCGTTCTCGGCGGCGTGCGGGTGGGGCATGTCGGTGAGCGAGAGCCCATCGGCTCCGGCGTTCCGGTCCCGAGCGGTGACGGCTTGCATGACAAGTCCTCTCTTAAGCAAATTTACCCATCAGAATTTCGCCGACGCGGAAAGACCATTCACTGTTCGGCGCGCACGAGAATCCATGACCACACCAAGATATCGGCACCATCGCAGAGAATCGTTCTGCGCTTTGTCATGAATTCCCTCTGCCATCAACAAGCGCTCGGTGAGCGATCCCTTCGCTATGAGGTCGGCTCCGACCCTCGGTCTGCGAGTCCGCGCGCATCCTGCCCCCGAGAGGCCCGAGAGCACGTGACCGGCCGGCGTGGAGGGCGGCACCCATGGAGAGCACCCCGACGAACACGACGTACAGGTAGCCCGTGGTCTCCAGTCCCCACACGGGAGCCGCGAACCCCGCCGCGAGGGCGGGGAGGCTCAGCGCCGCGTAGCTGATCACGTAGACGGCGGAGAAGACCTCCGACCGCGACTTCGCGCTCGTGACCTCACTGATCACGCGGAGGCTGCCGTTGAAGGTCAGGCCGACCCCCAGCCCCGCGACGACCGCCCCGCCCGCAGAGACGAGCGGTGACGCGAGAGCCATGGCGACCGCCAGTCCGGCCGCGCCCAGGGCCAGGAGCACCGCTCCCAGCAGGGTGGCGAGCCGAGCCGTGTGCCGCACGGACCACAAGCCGCCCACGCTGTTGGCCAGGAACAGCACTGCGATGCCGAGTCCGCCCGCGGCGCCGGACCGCACGTGCAGGACGTCTCTCACCAGCGATGGGGTGAGCGCGAGGAACAGCCCCGTGACGGACCACCCTGCGACGAGGGCGGGGACGGACGCGAGAAACGCCGGCCGGACATCCCGGGGGACCCGGACCCTGAGACGCAGCAACGCCAGTCCACCGGCGCGTGGGGCGCGCGTCTCGGGCATCGCGAGGACGACCGCGGCCAGAACCACGAACGTGCAGGTGAGGACGGGAAAGACGTACGCGTCGGGACGCGGGGTGAACCGGACCAGCAACCCCACCGTCCCGGCGCCGGCGGCCATGCCGAAACTCGTGCCCACCGCCGTCATCGTCGGCCCCAGATGCGGACGCCCCTGGGGCGAGAGCTCGACCAGACCGGCGGCGAGACCGCCCGTGGCCGCCCCGGTGGCGATGCCCTGCACCACCCGCGCGACCAGGAGGGACACGACTCCCTCGGCCGTCCAGAAGATCGCCGTGCTGGCCGCCGCCACCAGGAGGGCGGCGGCCAGCACCGGGCGGCGACCCACGTGGTCGCTCAGCGATCCGACCGTGAGCAGGGCACCGAGCAGACCCACGACGTACACCGCGAAGACCACCGTCAGCATCGTGACCGACAATCCCCAACGCGCCCGGTACAGGGGGTAGATCGGTGAGGGTGCGCTCGCCGTGGCCATCATCACCACGTTCGCGGAGACGAGCACGGTGAAGGCGGCGCCTCGTCCGAGACGGACGCCGGCGCGACGCCGGTTCACATGTTTCATCACGTCGTCCACTACAGCTGTCTGATCAGCTCGGCCAGGGCGCGCCCATGATGCGCTCGACTGTGGTCGTACGACGGAACCCGGGGATGAAGTGCTCCAGCACGTCCGCGTTCACGGTCCCGTTCGTGGTCTCCGGGCGGTGCTGGAGTCCGTCGACGAAGGCCTGCAGGAACTCGTTCTTGAAGTCGCCCCGCGGATGGAGGGCGATCACCTCTTCCACCTGGGCGCGATCCAGCTCGTCCAGGCCCAGGCCGAGCACGTCGGTCAGGACGCCGAGATTCGTGATGGCGATCTCCGGGCCCATCCGGTCGGGAATTCCCGGTGTCGTGTGCAGCGCGATGGCCGTCCAGACGACGTCGGCGGCCGTGGCCGGGAAACCGCGCTCCAGCATGAACTTGCGCGCGTGGTCGGCTCCGTCGACCTCGAACCGCTGCTCCACGTCGGAAAAGGGCGTCATGAGGCCGGTGTCGTGGAACATGGAGGCCAGGTAGAGCAGCTCCGGGTCGGGGTCGAGACCGAGCCTGCGGGCATGAATGGCGCCGAAGACGAAAACGCGCCGGGAGTGATGGTAGATGAGGGGGCTGGTCGTCTCCTGGACGAGTCGGGTGGCTTCGGCGACCGCGGCTGTTTCGGGAATCTCTACACCGGCGATGATCTCGGTCATGACCTCTGCGCTTTCTTATTTCGGTGTGTTATGAAGGAACGGTGCCTCCGACTTCCACACTGCCGACCACCGGGCGTTCGGCGCCACCGCAGTCCCGCCACGAGTCACCCGAATCCGGACGGGCGGAGAATGGCGGTGTGAACCCTGCTGCGCATCAGGTCGTGATCCTCGTCTATGACGGGGTCACGCTGCTGGACGTCGCCGGCCCCGCGGAGGTGTTCGCGGAAGCGAACCGGTTCGGGGCCGACTACCAGGTCGTGCTGGTCTCACCGACCGGGGACGACGTCGCCTCGTCCATCGGGGTCCGGATCGCCGTCTCCGGCGCCGCCACGGAGCTCGCCCCTCATACGTTCCTGGTGGCCGGCTCGGACCTCTACCCGCGCAACGCCGTAGCCCGTGACCTGCTCGAAGCGGCGCAGACGCTGGCCGTCAAGGCCGACCGGGTCGCGTCGATCTGCACCGGGGCATTCGTCCTCGGCGCCGCCGGTCTCCTGGACGGCAAGCGCGCGACCACGCACTGGAAGGTCACGGACCAACTCGCGGCACGGCACCGGGCCAGCCGCGTCGAGCCCGACGCGATCTACGTCCGTGACGGCACCACGTACACCTCGGCGGGCGTGACCGCCGGCATCGACCTCGCGCTGGCACTCGTCGAGGAGGACTACGGCCCTGATCTGACCCGCGACGTCGCCCGTTCCCTGGTGGTGTATCTGCAGCGTTCGGGCGGCCAGTCGCAGTTCTCCGCCCCGCTGCAGGGACCACCGCCCCGCTCCCCGGCCATCCGCAGGATCACCGACCTGGTGACGGCCGATCCCGCGGGCAACTACTCGGTCGGCGAGCTCGCCAAGCACCTCAATTTGAGCCCCCGGCACCTCACCCGGCTCTTCCGCGACGAACTTTCCACCACGCCGGCCCGGTACGTGGAGTCGGTCCGGTTCGACATGGCGAAAGCCCTGCTCGACCAAGGGCACACCGCGACCCAGGTGGCGTCCCTCGCCGGATTCCCGAGTTACGAGAGCATGCGGAGGGTTTTCGTGAGGCGAATGGCGATAAGCCCCGCCGCGTATCAACGCCGCTTCAGGACCGCGCACCGCGCCGGAACCGGGCAGCAGTGAGCACGCATCGCATTCGCTGAACTTGATATGTCGGATCCGCACAAGCGGCACAGCAGCGACCCACGGGGGCGACAGCCGTGCCCCTCAGCGGCACGGTCAGGTCGGCGGGGGCGACCATCATGCGTCACGGTGATGCTGACCTCGCCGGGACCGGGAAGCGGCTCCTCGGCGTCAATGAGCTCGATGACGTCGGGCCCGCCGTAGCGGCTGATGGACGTGGCCTTCATCAGGGACTCCTCATGTGCAGCCCGTTCGCCGGAACCGACGCTCGGACCATGTCCGTACCGCTGCCCGAAGCAGACAGCGGACGGCCTCGGTCACCGCCGACCGGCGGGAGATGGGACCCATCCCCACAGGCTCAGGAAGCAGGCGTCTCCAGCCGCCGGCAACCCGCCGGCTCCGGACCATCCCCGCAAGGTGCGGGCACTGGGAGCAGGGGGCGATCGGCCGCCTCGCATTCGCCGGTCCCGTGCGGGTCATGCCCTCGATCAGTGGTGCTCCCACGAAACCGTGAAGCGGCCGGCATGGGGAAGTGTCGGTTCTGAAGGCAGGCGTTCGTCGTAGGGTGAGGGGCGGCCGAAGCAGGCCAACGGCCAAGGGAGGCACGTATGACGCGGTACCTGATCTCGTTCGATGACGGCGCGATGACCTTCCCCGAGGAGGAGTTGCCCGAGGTGGCCGAGGCCTCGCACGAGGTGGTGCGCAAAGCTCAGGACGCCGGTGTGTGGGTCTTCGGCGGTGGACTGGAAAGGCAGCAGGCGAGCGTCGTGGCCACCGACGGGTCCGTCACGGATGGCCCGTACCCGGAGACCAAGGCGGTGCTCGGCGGGTTCTCGATCATCGATGTGCCCTCACGTGAGGACGCGCTGGAGTGGGCTGCCAAGATCGCTGCCGCATGCCGCTGTGCGCAGGAGGTCCGGGAGATCATGCCCGACTCGACCGTCTGATCGAAGACGACCCGCGGCGGCTGGGGCCTGGTTCGGCAGTGCCTTGTGACCTATGGGCGCGATCGGCATGCCAGCCCTGCAGAACGCTCAGTGCAACGACCGGACAGTACCGGCGTTGCCGTGCCGTCGGTCAGGTAGTCGGCGGCACGATGTCAGAGGGGCTGCTTAGGGTGACGTGCAAGACCAAGGGTAAGTGTGCCGGGGTGTTCGAGTCGTCGGTGGGGTTGTCATGGCCTGGTGGAACGGGGAGCCGGAAGATCGGCCGCAATGGGTGCTCGATCCGCTGGCGGGGGTGGGCCCGTTGCGGTTCGGGATGGACTCCGATGAGGTCGAGGCGGCGCTGGGAGGAGTACCCCGCAGTGGCTCGCAGGTCGCCCGGAACGGTCTCCTTCGACGGCATCGACCTGATCGGCAAAATGAGCCTGGTCGTCAGGTGCTCGGGCGATCTCGGTCCGAACGGGCTCAACATGTACGTCCGGTCCGCCCGAGCGGGTGACGTCATGGTCAGCGAGGCGAGGTTGTGCGCCGCCGGCTGGGAAGACCATGGCTGACACCACCAGAGGGCTCGATCGCGCATGTCCGAGGTCTATCCGATCCGGCAGTTGAAGGAGCCCGCATGACACAGGCTGAGCAGAACAACCGTCGGCCACGGCGCATCGACGAACTTCAGGACGTCTACGACTTTCTGGACGAGGTACGCCTTCGCCCTAGCATGTTCGTCCGCGGGGGCTCCCTGCAGCACCTCAACTCGACGCTGTACGGGTATCGCCTGGCCATGGGCATCCACGGCATCGAGGAAGACTTCCCCTTCTGCACCCCGGGTGCGGAACCGCCCTTCAGCCGGTGGCTTTGCCAGCGCAACGGCGAGGAAAGCTCGCTGGGCTGGTCGACGCAGATCGAGCGCGAGGCCGAGGCCACCGGAACACCAGCGATCGAGCTGTTCTTCAGCCTGCTCGACCAGTTCCGAGCCGAGCACGATCAAGCGGGGCGATAGCCCTCTCCAGGCTAGCGTCGCTCCGCCGGCCGCCGGCGCCACGCGGGGTCAGTCGTCGGCTTCGGCCACTGCCTTCTGCCATGGCCACCGCCCGGTGATCTCGAGCTCGAGAGAAAAGCTGAGGAAGGTCCGGATGCCCACGATCACGGCCAGTACTCCGACGCTTGCGTACGTCGGTGCGACGGCGACCGTGCGGATGATGTCGCCGGCTACGAGGAACTCCAGCCCCAGCAGGATCGACCGCCCGACGCGACGGCGGTAGTCGCGGTACACGCCTGCCTGTCGGCGACCGAGCCGCACGGCCGCGAGGACGGTCGCCAAGAGCGTCCCCACGACGATGACGGCTACGCCCGCGGCGTCAACGGCTCGACCGGCCAGCTCCACGACGTGTTGGAGCTCCACAGAATCCCCTCTCGCACCGACCCGGGTCCGCTCGTCCATGGTCCGCAAGCTCTGTTACCACCGCACCCTCGCGCAGTGGACCGGCGACCGTCGACGGCGCCCGTTGAAAACGTAATCATCGGGCGGACGCGAGCGCCATTCCCCCGCTGCGAGTTCTTCAGCGCATTCCGTCGAGTACTTCGTCAGTCGACAGCAAGGCATGGGCGAAGAAGCGGTAGTTGATGATCGCCGCCTGATAGCCGTCGCCCCATTCCGGGTGCCGGGGTCCGGCTGTCGCATCCCTGACCACGGCTACCTCGAATCCCTCCTCGATGAGGTGACGCATGTGGGACTCGACGCACATGTTCGCCAGCATCCCGCCGAGAACAATCCTTTGCATTCCCCGCTTGCGCAGTTGCAGCACCAAGTCGTTGGATTCCGGACCGAACACCTTGTGCGGGCTGGCGACCACCGTTCTGCCGTCTTCGATATAAGGCTTGAAGCGGTCCAGCCAGTCTGCCCCGGAGTTTCGGAACCCGGTCAGATCGAGCTGTCCCGCCCGTGCGAACGTGTGGGTTTCCAGCTCGCTCGTCTCGAGCGGCCCGTTCATTCGCCATCCGTTGTCGGTCGGGTAGAAGTAATGGGGCGAGATGAAGACCTCATATCCGCCCGCCTTGGCCGCCTCGAAGATTCTCTCCATGTTCTCGACGGTTCTGTTCTCCGTGACGCTCGCCCCCACCGCGTCCCAGTTCGCTCCGCTCTCGCTCAGCACGTCGTTCTGTGGGTCAATGAAAACGACCGCCGTGTCGGTATTCCTGATTTCCACCTGGTGCTCCTCACGCGACAACGAACCACTGGCGTGACAATTACCGGTACAGCGGATGTCCTTCCGAAGCACATTCCGATCCGGAGACGCGAGGTACCTTCCCGCGGAGGCGCTGTCCCGGTCATTCGGCCCTCCGTTCCACTTTGCCCCATCGCGGGGCGTTCTGCATCGGTGTATTGCTGCACCTCGGTCCTCGTCCCTGCCCTCCCCGGCGAAGCGCGGGCGGCCGTGAATCCTGACATCACTTGATCAGCGGCTGGTCACATGTGACGGCCGCCGGTCACCTCGATGACCGTCCCCGTGAGGTACGACGCGAGGTCCGATGCGAGGAAGAGCGCCACCGAGGCCACCTCCGGCGCCTCGCCGGCGCGTCGCATCGGGATCTCGGCGAGTTTCGCGTCCCGGATGTGGGCCGGCATCGCCTCGGTCGTCGGCGAGCGGATCAGACCCGGGGCGACGGCGTTCACCCGCACGCCGTGGTGGGCCGTCTCCTTGGCCGCGGCCTTGGTGAGCCCGATGATTCCGGCCTTCGCCGCCGAGTAGTTGGTCTGGCCGACGAAGCCGACCTTGCCGGAGATGGAGGAGAGGTTCACGATCGCGCCGGAGCGCTGTTCGCGCATGACGGCGGCGGCCAGTCGGGTGCCGTTCCAGCAGCCCTTGAGGTGTACGGCGACGACCTGCTCGAACTGCTCCTCGGTCATCGTCCGCATGGTCGCGTCACGGGTGATGCCTGCGTTGTTGACCATCACATCGAGCCTGCCGAACGTCGAGACGCACAGGTCCACGGCGCTCTGGACGTCCGCCGCGGCGGTGACGTCGCACGCCGCCGTCACGACCCGGTCGCCCGCGTCGAGGCGTTCCGCGGCACTGCGGGCGGCGTCGGCGTCGCGGTCGGCGATGACGACCCGCGCGCCTTCGCGCAGGAACGTCGCGACCGTCGTGAGCCCGATGCCCTGGGCGCCTCCGGTGACGATGGCGGCGCGGTCCCTCAGCAGACCCATCGATGTCCTCCAGGAATGGTGTGTGCGGCCGGCGTGCGCCCGTACGTGTCCGGGTCGAGCCGGCCGAGCGCGTCGGAAAGGTGGGAGTCCGAGTGGTTGACGAGTGGTGCGACGAGCAGCAGATGGGCGAGGTGGTCGACGTCGAACCGCAGTGACGCGAGGTCGGGTTCGGTCAGTTCGTGGGCGCCGGAGCGGCGGTGGGCCGCTCGCGATCCGGCGCCGTACGACGGTTGCAGGGCCTGCCCCGGGCCGGCCGTGAGCAAGGTGGTGCCGCGGCACTCCGCGTCGGCGACGAACGCCCCGTCGCGGGTGCGGGCGTATGCGAGGGCACGCCCGAGGACGGCCGGTTCGAGGAAGGGAAGGTCCGCGGGGAGTGAGGCCACGGCGCATCGGGGGTGGATCGCCCGGGCCGTCTGCTCGCCCTGCCGGAGGGCCTCGTTGAGGCCGGGGCCGTCGGTCAGGACGGGGCGCACGTCGAGGTCGTCGACGGCGTCGAAGTCCTGGAGGCGGTCGAGTACGACGATGACCTCGCCGACCCCGGGTGCCGCCCGTGCGGCCGTCACGGTGTCGCGGAGCAGGGCGCGGGCGACGCTCCGACGGTCCCGCGGGACCAGTTCGAGGCGGCTCTTGGCCAGTCGCAGGTCCTTCTGCGGGATGACGATCACCCAGTCCGACCGTCTCATCGCAGGAACCCGACGCTCAACGGCAGGGCGCGGTGCACCTCGGTGTCGAACCCGAGCGCGGCCCGCGCGCGCTCGGCGGTGACGTCGTCGTAGGTGGTGGTGCGCTGTCGGGTGGTCCTGCCCGCCGCGGTCGCCAGGTCCTTGATACCGGCGATCGTCCACATCGACCCGTTGGTCGATCCGGCCATGCGGCTGATGGTCTCCTCCATCAGCGTGCCGCCGAGGTCGCTGGCTCCGCCGCGCAGCATGTCGACGCAACTCTCCGGACCGAGCTTCACCCAGGAGCAGGCGATGTTGTCGATGTGGCCGTGCATGAGGAGCCGTGCCAGTGCGTGGACGGCACGGTTGTCGCGGCGCGACGGGCCCGGACGGGCGATGCCGGCCAGGTAGATGGGCGAGCTCTGGTGCACGAAGGGCAGCGGCACGAACTCGGTGAATCCGCCGGTCTCCTGCTGCAGCCGGACCAACGTCCGCATGTGGTCGACCCAGTGGCGCGGCTCTTCGACATGGCCGTAACCCGACGGGTACGTCGGGACGTCGTTCCCGCCCGACGGCGAACCCCCGCCTTTCCGGCTGGGAAGGACGGGGGTTCGCCGTCGGGAGGTCACGTACGCGGGTCGCGCGTGCTCCACGTGCCGTGTCACGGGCCGGTGGTGCCGGGCGTTCTCACGCCCGGCCCGGGGCACTTCATGCGCCCGCGGCGTCCTCGGCCTCCCAACGCAGCAGGTCGCCCGGCTGGCACTCCAGCACCTCGCAGAGCGCGGCGAGCGTCGCGAAGCGCACCGCCTTGGCACGGCCGTTCTTGAGCACGGCGAGGTTGGCGGGCGTGATCCCCACGCGGTCCGCGAGCTCGCCCACGGACATCTTCCGCCTGGCCAGCATCACGTCGATGTCGACGGAGATCGGCATCAGATCACCTCGTCCAACTCGGCCCGCATCTGCGTCGCCTCGACGTCGCGCGCGACGGCCTGGGCGAGCAGCATCCGCAGCACGAGCACCATCAGCGCGACCCCCAGGATGGCCACGCCGACCCCGCCCATGATGACGGTGACGCCCGGGTCCTCCCGCTGGCCCGGAGCATTGATGGCCGTGACCGCGAACCACACGAGGGCGGCCGCCACGATCGCGCCGATCATGACGTCCACGTACCGGAAGGCGGCGTGGGAGAACACGGTTCCGCGTTGCACCATCCCCACAAGCCGCCAGACGCAGACCAGGGCAACCTGGGCCGACAGCATCCCCAGGATCGTGATCAGGCGCAGCGGGGTCAGCGGGAGCGACCCGTCCTCCGGGTCGTTGCCCGACACCAACGCCCACACCATCCCCGCCTGTACGAACACGGTGCCGGCAAACACCACCACCAGCACGGCGCGCAGCGCACGCACGGTCAGCTTTCCCATGACCTACCCTTCCATCGAGTTACGATGGAAACCTATCGAATCTCGATAGGTGAAGCAAGGGCGGGGACGGAGGGTGGGCGGCGCCACGCACCGTTGCGGAACGCTGTGGCGGTTCCCCGAACCCGGAAGAACCGGCCGAGTGCCTACGCATGCGTGTCACGCCGGTAGGTGTAGAGGATGAAGCCCTCGTGGAACCTGCCCACCTTGTCGTACAGCGCGCGAGCCGGGGCGTCTTCCAGGGTGTTCCAGTAGAGGCCAGGGGCGCCGTGTTCCTCCGCGTCGCGTGCGACCCATTCGATCAGCGCGGTCGCGACACCCTGCCGCCGGACCTCCGCGTCCACGAACAGGTCCGCCAGGTAGCACTTCCCTGCGTACCAGACGCTGGCGTGGAACAGGTAGTGCGCGATGCCGACCATCCTGCCGTCCAGCCGGGCGGCGATCCCGCGTATCCGCTCGTCGTCGAGCAGGCGTCGCCAGGTCCGTTCGTAGCTGTCGTCGTGGCGTTCGACGTCGAAGTACGTGTCCTTGCCGCGGGCCAGCACTTCCCAGCAGGCGCGGTCGGACTCGGTCAGGAAGCTGATCTCCACCATGGTGCCCATCCTGCCGCGCCGCCGGATCGGCGGTGGACGTCCGGCGGCAAGCCGGCGTCCGGCCGTCACGGGGGCGGGACGTGCCCCGGGGTGCGACGCCGGAAGTGGCGTCGGAAGTGGCGTCGGCTGATCGCTTGCCGCTGTCCGGGGACGGTGAGATCATCTGGCGCACACGTCGAAAGCGGGGTGCTGTGATGGGGGACGACGTCAGCGACCTGCACGGCGACGGTCCGGGTCCGGACCGCCGGGCATCTGCTCCTGTGCGCCGCCCTGCTCACCGCAGGCGATACCGGATCCTCCGGAGACGGTGAGCGCGAAACAGGCGGTCCCGCCCGCCGAGATACCCGTTCCAACCGGCCGCATCGTATCGCGCCGGCTGGGACTTCTCACCCTGCCCGAGAGACTCGGATCCTCCTCGGCGGACCGTCGAGGCCGCTCGGGCCGCGGTGCGCAGGCTGGACCGCACCGGCGTGTGCGGGTGGATCGTCGACCTGCACGGAAACAACGGCGGCAGCATGGACCCCATGATCCGCGGACGCCCGCACGCCCGGTCCTTCGGCTCCCCCACCTACGGAACACCCTCGGGCTCGCGCTGAGCGACGACGCCCAACTGGTGATCGCCAGCGTCGCCGAGGCCGACCGCACCGGTCACCGCCACAACCCCGACTCCCCGCTGGCACCTGACCAACCGACCCGGCCCGGCCAGGCCGAAGCCGCGGCAAGAACATGGCTTCAACAGCAACCCGGGTGTGTACCGGTGGGCTGAGCCAGGGCCGCCGGAGGCCTTGAGCCCCCGTCGCATCCACCCCCGCCGGCGTCGCGAAAACAACGCGACAGCCTCCGGCCGGAGTCCGTACCGTCGCCCCCATGAACGCAGAATCCACCACCCTGACGTGGCGACCGCTCACCACAGGCGACGCGAAGACGTCGGCCGACCTCCTCAACGCCATGGAGGCCGAGGACAAGATCGGCGAGAACTACGAGGAGGCGGACACCCTCCAGGAACTGGTGGATCCCTACGCGGACTTGGAGCGCGCGAGCCTCGCCGCCTTCGACGGCGACGTGATGGTCGGCTACATGAAGGCCACCTACAAGCCGACCGCCGAGGACGTGCACCGGATCATGGTCGACGGCGGCGTGCACCCGCACTACCGTCGCCAGGGTGTAGGCACCGTGCTGCTGAAGGCCGGGATAGCGGGCGCGAAGGCGTTGCACGCACTGCACCAGCCGACCCTGAAGCTCGAGGTCCAGGTCCAGAACTGCGAGCGCATCGCCGGTGCGGCCGAGCTCTTCCGCTCCCAGGGTTTCGCACCCGCCCGCTACTACCACTTCATGGAGCATCCGCTCGGTGACGCGATCCCGGACGCGGTGATCCCCGACGGGCTGCGGATCGAGCCGTGGTCGGAGCAGAACGACGAGGAGTTCCGGATGATCCGGAACGAGGCGTTCAAGGACCATTGGGGTACCGTGCCGGTGCCCGTGGACGCCTGGAGGAACAAGATCACCAATCACACCTTCCGGCCCGAGGTGAGCTTCCTGCTCCGGGACGCCGCGAACGGGGCCCCGGCGGGCATGCTGGTGACCATGTCGTGGGAGGCCGACACGGTGGCCACCGGCGTGCGCGAGGCACACTTCATGCTCATCGGGACGCTCCGCGACTACCGCAAGCGCGGCGTCGCCGGCGGCCTGATCCGGCACGCGCTGCGCAGCGCCGCCGACCAGGGCTACGGGAAGGCCAGCCTGAGCGTGGACTCGACCAATCCCAGTGGGGCGTTCGGGATCTACGAGAAGGCCGGGTTCGCGCCCAAGGAGCGGTACGTCCGCTGGGCGCTCGACGTCTGACGGCTTCGGTCCCCGGGGGCTCGGTCGGGTGAGTGCCTTGAGCCGGTAGGGCGTCGACCACTCCGAAAACCGATGGACACGCTCCAGGGCGCTCCGCGATCATCCAGCGCTGTGACAGATGAACCCGCCCGCCCGTCCCCGGCCCCGAGCGGCCTGAGGTCAGTGAGATTCGTCGATCTCACGAGCACGGCCATGACCGCCTTGCTGGACGACGACCTCGCCCGGGCCAGTGCCGAAGCAGGGGTCGAGTTCACGGACTACTTCCTCACCGACCAGGCGAAGTGGGTTTGGCGGTACCGGGTCAACCAGCTGGCCTCGGACGCGGGCAGCGCGGGGTGGCTCACCCGAGCCGTGGTGGCCGAGCCCGAAGGCGTCGTCGTGGGGTACGCCGGGTTCCACGGACCGCCCGATGGGGCGGGCATGGTGGAGATCGGCTATTCGGTGGCCCCCGGCCACCGTCGCCAGGGGTACGCCAGGACGATGTTGACCGAGTTGCTGCGTCGCGCCGCCGCCGAATCTGGAGTCAAGACCGCGCGGGTGACGATCAGTCCCGAGAACACCGCATCCCTGGCCACGATTTCCGGCTTCGGCTTCGTGGAGGTCGGAGAGCAGTGGGACGAGGTGGACGGCCTCGAGCTCGTCTTCGAAGTCCCGGTCTGAACAGGCTGGTGCCAGAAGGCGGCTCTCCGTCCCGAAGAGCCCTACGCGCCAACCCGGTCATGCCGATGACTGCTTGCGTTCCAGCAGGGTGACCGTGACGCCGGGCGCGACATGGCGCTCACCGACAGGTGTGAATCCGCGCCGACGGTAGAGCGCGAGCGCAGGCAGGTTGGCGGTCGCCGTGGAGACGACGGTCAGCTCCGCGGGCTCGACCGAATCCAGTGCGCCGAGTAGTGCCGTTGCGACGCCGAGGCGATGCGCGTCGGGATGGACCACGAGGCGGCAGATGTCCAGAGCACCGTTCGGCAAGCGGGTCCAGGCGACCGCTCCGACGAGCCTCGACCCGTCGCGGACCCCGAGGAAGGACTCGTCGCACGTGCGCAGTTGGTCAAGGGACTCGTGCAGGGGCGGGATGCCGTCGAACCCGATGAGACGGGCTTCCACGGCGTAGGAGATCCGCTGAAGGTCCCACAGCTGACGCAGGGTGCCGGGATCGGCGAGGTCGAGCCGGACCGGTGCCGCGAATGGCCGGTGGAATGCGGTGGCGGGGTGGGGGTTGCCGGTCATGCTCCGATCCTTTCAGAATGCCCGGCCGGGGACGCCGCTCTCGCACCGCGTGGAGGCCCCAATGAGGCACCGCCGAATTGGTCCGCCGACACATCCGCGAAATGGATCCGGCTCCGGTACCACTCACCGCCTAGCGTTGCAGGTACGACCAGGGACCGTCCGCCCCGATGGGACGGTTCCGTCTGATCACAGGAGAGTGGACCATGCATGTCTTCGTTGCCGGTGCCACCGGCGCTGTCGGCCGTCAGCTCGTTCCGCTGCTGCTGGCCGAGGGCCACCACGTCACGGGAATCTCGCGTGGCTCGGCGGGTGTCGAGCGCATTCGGCAGCAGGGGGCGACAGCCGTCCAGGCGGACGTGTTCGACCGGGAGGCGCTGCACCGGGTCCTGGCGAGCGCCGCGCCGGACGCGGTGATCCATCAGCTCACCGACCTGTCGGACGCGGACGGGGAGGCGACCAACCGGCTGCGGCGCGAGGGGACGGGCAACCTGGTGGACGCGGCGGTGTCCGCCGGCGTGACCAGGATCGTCGCCCAGTCCATCTCCTGGGCGTACGCGCCCGGGGAGGGGCCGGCCGACGAGAGCACACCGCTGGACGTCGGGGCGGCACCGCCGCGCGGGGGGATGGTGGAGGGCGTCCGGGCGCTGGAGGAGAAGGCCGCCGAAGTGGAGACGGCGGTGCAGCTGCGGTACGGCATCCTGTACGGCCCGGGCACCTGGTACGCACCCGGAGGGCCCGTCGCCGCGGCGCTGGCCGGGGATCCGTCCGCCCGGTTCCTCGGGAGCACCGAGGCGGACCTTTCGGTGATGTCGTTCCTCCACGTCGCCGACGCCGCCCGGGCCGCCGTCGCCGCGCTCGCCTGGCCCTCGGGTCCCGTCAACATCGTCGACGACGAACCCGCGCAGGCCCGCGAGTGGCTGCCGGCGCTGGCCCGCGCCTTGGGCGTTCCGGCCCCCGGGCCCGTACCCGGTCGCCTGGACTGGGCGCGGGGTGCGTCCAACGGGCTGGCCCGGTCGCGCGGGTGGCGACCCGGGTATCCCTCGTGGCGCTCCGGCTTCGCGGCGCAGATGGCCTGACGCGGGCCGGCGGGCCGCCACAGGTCGCGGCCCGCCACGGGTCGCGGGCGACGGAATTGGTCCCGTGTTCCGCGCGGGGAATGGTCCGCGTGTGAGGGTGCAGGCCCACGTACGTTCGGGCCATGACCGCTGCAGCGCCCGCGCCCATGAAGATCTGTGTCTTCCTCTCCGCCGCCGACCTCGATGAGCGCTACACGCGGCCGGCCCGCGCATTCGGGGAGCTCGTCGGCGCAGGGGGCCACACCCTGGTGTGGGGCGGGTCGGACACCGGGCTGATGAAGGTCGTCGCCGACGCCGTACGGGAGTCGGGCGGGCGGCTCGCCGGGGTATCGGTCGGCTTCCTACGGGAATGGGCCAGGCAGGACGCCGACGCGATGGTCTTCGCCGAGGACCTCGCCTCGCGGAAGGCCCAGCTGCTCGCCACGTCCGACGCGGTCGTGGTGATGGCCGGCGGCTTGGGAACCCTGGACGAGGCGACCGAGGTCCTGGAACTGAGGAAGCACGGTCTGCACGCCAAGCCCGTCGTGCTGCTGAACACGGCGGGCTTCTACGACGGGTTGGTCCTCCAGCTCCGGCGGATGGACGAGGAGGGGTTCCTGCCGGTGCCCCTGGCGGAACTGCTCCTCGTCGCCGACACCGGTGCCGCCGCGTTCGCGGAGCTGGAGGCCTCCCTTGGGGCCGCCCGGCAGGTCCCCCTCGTGGGGCGCCCCCTCAACTGAGGACCTGGGGCAGCACGCCGCACAGGGTGTCGAGTGCGCCCTTCCACGCGCTGTCCGAGGGGGCCGCGTAGTTGACCACCAAGGCGTCGCGCTCGGGCAGCTGCCAGCCGGAGTCCTGCGCTTCGTGGCCGAATTCCCGGAGCCCGCTCACCACGAGACCCTCCCGGGCCGCCGCCTGGACGACCGAGTTCTCCGTCCCCGCGGGGAGTTCGAGGACGACCTGAAGCCCCGCCTCCATGCCGGCCGCCCGGACGCCGGGCGCCCGCTCCGCCAGGGCTGCGACCAGTTGGTCACGGCGGCGCCGGTAGCGCTGTCGCATCGACCGCACATGCCGGTCGTAGGCGCCCGAGGTGATGAACTCGGCCAGCGTGAGCTGCTCCAGGGTGCTGGACATGTAGTCGCCGTACCCCTTGGCCTCCACGACCTCGGGGACCAGCTCGTCCGGGAGCACCATCCAGCCGAGCCGTACCCCCGGGGCGAGTGACTTGCTCGCCGAGCCGAAGTACACCACGCGCTGGGGGTCGAGGCCCTGCAGGGCGCCCACGGGCTGGCGGTCGTACCGGAACTCCCCGTCGTAGTCGTCCTCCAGGATCAGGCCGCCCGTGTCCCGCGCCCAGGCGACGGCCGCGGTGCGCCGCTCCGGGCACAGGGCGACTCCCGTCGGGTACTGGTGCGCCGGGGTCATCAGTACCGCTCCCACTCCCCGCAGGCGGGCCAGGTCGTCGGTGCGTGCGCCGTGCTCGTCGACGTACAGGGGCGGGGTCCGCAGGCCGGCGTTGGTCAGCAGGTCGCGGTAGAGGTCCAGGCCGTACGCCTCGACGGCGACCGCTCGCGCCTTGCGGACCCTGAGGACCTGGGCCATCAGTGCCAGTCCGTGGTGGAAGCCGGAGCAGACGACGATCCGCTCCGGCTCGGCGTACACCCCGCGGGCCCGTGCCAGGTAGTCCGCGAGCGCGGCGCGCAGCTCCGGACGGCCGCGGGGGTCGCCGTAGCCCAGGGCGTCGTTCGGCGCGGCGGTCAGGGCGCGGCGTGCGGCGGCGAGCCACTGGGTGCGGGGGAACCTCGCGAGGTCCGGCGAACCCGGCTGCATGGCGTACCTGGGGCGGGTCCGGACGGGCCTGGCGCGGGGAGCGCCGGTCGGAGGGCTGTGCGGCTCGGCCCTGGGTGCCACCCGGGTGCCGGAGCCCTGCTGGGCGGTGAGCCAGCCCTCGGCGACCAGCTCCGCGTACGCCTCGACGACGGTGTTGCGGGAGACGCCCAGGTCCGCGGCGAGCGAGCGGGACGGCGGCAGCCGGGTACCGGGCGCGAGGCGCCCCGTGCGTACGGCTTCCCGCAGCGCGTCGGTGAGCCCGGTGCGCAGCTTGGTCCCGCGCAGTTCCAGATGCAGGTCGGCGCCGATCGCGGACGCAGGCGGTTCGGCGGCGGAATTGGTCCGGGAATCCCTCATGTAATTGGACCATACTCCAGTACCACCCGATCCGTAGCGTTGCCGGCATGACGATGAACGAAGCACATGAGCACACCACCCGACTTCCGGAGCACACGGCACGCATGGACTGGGCGAAGCTCGCCCCTGAGGCCTTCAAGGCGCTGGTCCGACTGGACTCGGCCGCGGGCCGCGGTGTCGACGCCGCCCTGCTGCACCTGGTGAAGGTCCGCGCGTCGCAGATCAACCACTGCGCCTTCTGCCTGGACATGCACAGCAAGGACGCCATGGCCGCCGGCGAGTCCGCGGAGCGCGTGATCCAGCTCGGCGCCTGGACGGAGGCGAGGCACTTCTACACGGCACGGGAGATCGCGGCCATCGAGCTCACCGAGGCGATCACCGTCGTGACGGACGGATTCGTCCCGGACGAGGTGTACGCCAGGACCGCCGCGCAGTTCGACGCGACCGAACTCGCCCACCTCATCGCCGCGATCGTGGCGATCAACGCCTTCAACCGCATCGGCGTCTCGACCCGCATGGTCCCCGGCCACTACACGCCGAACGCCTGACACGCCCGTCCGGCCGGGTCCCTGCCCGGCCGGGCCGGCCCGGCGGCCGACGCGTCCCCCGGCCGCTTCCCCCGCTCGTGGCTCCTCCCCCGGCAGCAGACGTCAGGGGTGCCCCGCCGGCGACCACCCCGACCAGGAGATCCACGTGGGTACCGCTTCCCCTCCGCCACGCCGACCGGCCCTGGCCCGTGCCGCCGACGAGTTCGTCCTCACGACCTTCCTGCTGTTCCTCGCGGTGACGGTCGTGCGATGGCTGCGTGACCCGCAATCGTCCCTCTACATCGCCGACCTGCGCATCGCCCTCGTCGTGATCGGCGCCGTCAGCGGGGCCATCCTCACCGGCCTGATCCTCAGCCCTCCCGGACGGCGCAGCGGCGGCCACACCAACCCCGCCGTCACCGTGGGCCTGTGGCTGATGGGCGCCTTCCCCGGACGGCACGTCCTGCCGTACGTGCTGGCCCAGCTCGCCGGTTCCGCCGCCGGTACGGGCCTGGCACGCCTCGCCTGGGGTCCGGCGGTGGCGCTCCCGTCGGTCTCGCACGCCGCGATCCGGCCCGCCCCGACCTGGCAGCCCGTGCCGGTCCTCCTCGGAGAGGTCGGGGGAATGCTGGCACTGACCCTCGTCGTCGCGTTCTTCGTCGCCCGCCCCCGGTTCATCCGCGGTCTGGCGCCCGTCATCGGGCTGTCCGTGGGGGTGGTGATCGCCACCCTCGGCCCGCTCAGCGGGGGCTCGGTCAACCCGGCCCGCCAGTTCGGTCCTGCGGTCTTCTCCGGGCAGACCACCGACCTCGCGATCTACCTGGTCGGGCCCATCATCGGGGCGGCACTCGGGGCCGGGCTCTACCGGTTGCGGGTCCGGGCGCGCCGCACCCGCGTCACCGCGGCGGCCACCGCCGCACCCGCCGCGCCCGCCACGCCCGGCCCGCGGCGTGTCCAACTGCTCGTCGGCGGCGCTTTGTTCGTATCGGCGTTCAGCCTCAGGCCCGCGATCACCAGCCTCGGCCCCCTGCTGGAGGAGGTCCGTACCTCCCTCGGCATGAGCGGCACGGTGGCGGGCCTGCTCATCTCCCTGCCGGCCCTGTCGTTCGCCGTGTTCGGCGCCGCGGCGCCCCGGTTGTCCCGCCGGTACGGTCCGGCGGCCGTGATCTGCACGGGCATGGCACTGGTCGCCACCGGCCTTTTCCTGCGCCCCTTCGCCGGGCACACCGTGCCGTTCCTCGCCGCCGGCGCGCTCGCCCTGAGCGGCATAGCCGTCGGCAACGTCCTGATGCCCGTCGTCGTCAAACGCTGGTTCCCGCGCCGCGTCGGCACCATGACCGGCCTGTACGCGATGGCCCTCTCCTGCGGTACGGCCCTGGCCGCCGCGCTCAGCGTCCCGGTGACCGGCGCCCTGGGCGGCGACTGGAGGCTCGGTCTGGCCGCCTGGGGCGCGGTCGGCGCCGTCGCCGTGCTGCCCTGGCTGCCCCTGGTACGGGACCGGTCCCGGCACGCCTCGGCCGCCGCCGGTGCGTTCGCCGGGACTCCGGCCACGCCGACGGGCCGCATCACGGGCAGTCCGACGGCCTGGGCACTCACCGTCTACTTCGGCCTCCAGTCGGCCGCCGCCTTCGTCGCCATGGGCTGGCTGCCGCAGATCCTCCGCGACGCGGGTGTGCCGGCCTCCGCCGCCGGCCTGATGCTCGGGGTGTCGATGGCGGTGGGCGTACCCATGTCCTTCGTCCTGCCCGCGATCGGCGGACGGCTGCCCGGTCAGGGACCTCTCGTCGTCGTCCTGGGCCTGTTCGGGGTCGTCGGCTACACGGGGCTGTGGGCGGCGCCCGGTGCCGCGCCGTGGGTGTGGACCGTGCTCATCGGGGTCTCCAACTGCGCCTTCTCACTGGCCCTCACCATGATCGGGATGCGCGCGCGCACCGGCCCCGGCGTCGTACGGCTCTCCGCCTTCGTGCAGTGCACCGGTTACCTGCTCTCCGTCCCCGCGCCGATCCTCATCGGAGCCCTCTACCAGCACACCGGCGGGTGGGACCTGCCCGTCGCCGCGATGCTCCTGCTGCTCGTGCCGCAGATCGCCGCGGGCGTGCTGGCCGGCCGGGACCGGACGGTGGAGGACGAACTCCGGCACGGCGCGAAGGCCCCCGCCCCTGCGCAACCGGTGCGCGGTCCCCAAGGCGCCCGGCTCAGGGCCCGCGACGAGTAGCCGCGCCCCAGAGCGACGAACCGCGGGGGCTGACCATGCGCCGTCTGCCCGTCGAGGTCTCGCTCGGCCCGGGACCCGGCAGGGGCCGGACCGTCGTCGACCGCCGCCTGCGCGTCGGCGAGTCCGAGATCCACGAGGGGGCCAGCGAGCCACGGTTGCCGCGAGGACCGCCGTTCGCGGCGGAACCTACTTCTGCAGGAAGGACTGCAGCAGGTTCGTCACTTCCTGGGGCTTCTCCTCGGTCACCCAGTGACCCGACCCCTTGATGACCCGGCCCTCGACGTTCACGGCGTAGTCACGCCACTGGTCGGCGATCTTGCCGCCGAACGACGCCTGGCCGCCGATCGCCAGGACCGGCATCCGCAGCTTGCCTTCCGCCAGGAACTTCTTGTTCTGGTCCACGTCCCCGCGGAGCTCGCGGTACATCTTCATCCAGGCCACCGTGCGGCCCGGCTCCTTCAGGTAATGGGCGTAGAAGTCGTAGTCGTCCTTCGAGAACGCCGATTGGTCGGCCAGGAGCTCCTCGATGAAGCCCTGGACGAAGACGCGCTCGTGACCGGAGATGAGCTGCTCGGCGAGCGGCAGCTGGAACAGGCCGAAGTGCCACATCGAGGGGGTCTTCGGGTTGGCCTCCAGCGCCGGGAAGCGGTACAGGCTGTCGTCCGGGATGGGAGCCTCCATCACGGCCAGGCGGCGCACCTCCTTCGGCCACTGGGCCGCGTAGGCGTAGCTGACCCACAGACCGACGTCGTGCCCGACCACCTGGACACCGTTGTTCAGCTTCAACTGCTTCAGCAGCTCATGCACGTCCTTGGCCATCTGTGCCTTCGTGTAACCGCCCCTGGTGACCTCGGAGTTGCCGGCGCCGCGAAGGTCGACCGCGATCACGGTGTGGTTCTTGGACAGCGGGCCCATCTGGTCCCGCCACTCGGCCCACGACTGGGGGAAGCCGTGGATCAGCACGACCGGTGGACCCTTGCCGCCTCGCAGGTAGTGCATGCGGAAGCCGTTCACTTCCGCGTACTTGGACGTGAAACCGGGGGGAGGTTTCGCCTGCGGGAAGGACGACGGGGAGGGAGACTCTCCCACCGCCGTGTCCTGCCCGCGGCTGTCGCCCCACGCTCCGGCGCTCGCGCTCGGGCAGACCAGCAGGACGGCAGCGAGCACTGCGATGAGCGCGATGAACCTGCCGGTTTTCCTGGTTGGTGTATCCACGATTCACCCACCTGAAGTGATTCGTACGAGGGAAGTCGAGGTGTTGCCGCAGGCCACCGGTGCGCGTGACCAGGGCGAAACGAAAGCAGTGGACGCTGTCGCACCGGCGACGCCGCGCACGACCCAGGGGCCGTGGGTTCTCCCGCAGCGGTGAGGCGTGTGGGCAAAGGGCAGATGGCCTGCCCTCCAGGCTGTACACGCCGGCGGGGGCAGAGCTGAAGGTCGGGCCCTACGCGACCATCATGAGCACAGCACGCGGGGATACGCCATTGGGGGGACGGCCGCCCACCACTGACAGCCCGGTCGCCGACGTCACGCGGGGCGCCGCCCTCCGGCGGAGGTCAGCGCACCCGGATGCCGGCGCGGAAGACGGCCCGCACGTCGAGGAGCGCTGCGGGGTCCTTGACGGGATCGCCGTCGACGGCCAGCAGGTCGGCGTCGGCACCGGCGGTGATCCGTCCCTTGCGGCCCTCCACACGGCACAGCCGGGCGGCCAGGCTGGTCACGGAGATCAGGGCGTCGGCGGGGGCCACGCCCAGGCGGACGAGGGCGCCGACGCCGTGCGGGAGGACGTCGTGGGGCTTGTCGGGCCCGATGCCCGCGTCCGAGCCGATGACCACGGCGGCGCCCGCGGCGTGCAGGTTGCCGAAGGTGTTCAGGATGGTCCGGACGTGCGCGGCCAGGGCCGGGGGCGGGTTGAACGCCGCGCCGGGGACCATGCCCAGGGTGAGGCTGGCGAACGTGCCGCTGTCCACGATGGCCGCGGCGAGGTCGGGGTCGTACGTGGCGCCGTCGGCGCCGAGGAAGGTGACGTGCTCCAGGCTGTCGACGCCCGCGTCGAGGGCGTCCCTGATGGCCTGGACGCCGTGTGCGTGGGCGGCCACCGGCAGGCCGAGACGGTGTGCCTCGTGCACGACCGCGCGCAGGTCCTCCGGGCCGTACTGGGAGACGTGCGGGGGCACGGAACCGGGCGTCATGTTGCCGCCACTGGCCATGATCTTGATGACGGCGCAGCCGCGGGCGTGGCGCTCGCGCACCGCGGCGCGCAGTGCCTCGGGGCCCTCGGTCTCGCCGCCGAAGAAGTGGCAGTGCCCGCCGGGCGTGGTGAGCGGGGGGCCTGCGGCGAGGATCTCCGGCCCGTGCTCCGGGGCCCGGGCGAACTCCTCGACGAGGGTCAGCGAGAGGTAGTCGCGGTCACCGAGGTCGCGGACGGTGGTGATGCCGGCCCGGAGCGCCGCCTGGGCCGCGGCCCGCATCTGCGCCAGCAGGTCCGGGTCGCCGGTCGCGGTCAGGGAGGTCACCGGGTCGGGGCTCGCGTCGAACGCGAGGTGGGTGTGGGTGTCGATGAGGCCGGGCAGCAGGCATGTCCGCGGGCCGAGGTCGAGGACCGGGGTGCCGTCGGTCGGCAGCGCGCCGGTGCGGTCCACGCGGAGGATGCGGTCACCTCTGACATGGACCGTGGCAGGTCCTGAGCGAGTGAACCCGTCGAACATCGAACCGGCGTGTATGGCAGTGGTGTTGAGCAAGGTGGTTCCCCTTGAAGAGCAGTGCCGGCCCGCGGGACGGCATGCGTCGTCACGGAGACGGCGAGGATCGGGCGGCGGCCCGGGGCCGGCCGGGATCAGGCCAGCGTGCCCATCCGGCGGACGGCTTCGGTGAGGATCTCCGGCGACGTGGCGAAGTTGAGGCGTACGTGCCCCGCGCCGCCCGTGCCGAACTCCAGGCCCGGGGAGAGGGCGACCCGGCCGCGTTCCAGGAAGGCGGCCGCGGGATCGTCGCCGAGGCCGAGGGCGCGGCAGTCCAGCCACGCCAGGTACGTCCCCTCGGGCCGGCGGTACCGGACGCCGGGAAGGTGCCGCTCGAGCAGTTCGCCGAGGAGGCGGCGGTTGTCGTCGAGGCCGGCGAGCAGCGCGTCCAGCCAGCCGCCGCCGAGCCGCAGGGCGGCGGTCTGGGCGATGACGCCGATGCCGCTCAGCTCATGGGCGACGCTCAGGGGGATGCGTCGCAGGACGTCGTCCGCCTCCTGCGCCCAGGCGAGCATTCCGGCGCGGAAGCCCGACAGGTGCCACCCCTTGGAGGCGGAGTAGACGGCGACGGCGTCCTCGGTGCCGGGGACCGAGAGGTACGGCACATGGTGCGCGCCGGCCGGGACGAGCGGCGCGTGGATCTCGTTGGAGACGACCCGCACCCCGGACTGCCGCGCCAGTCCCGCCACCGCGGCCAGTTCCTGCGCCGTATGGACCGTCCCGGTCGGGTTGTGGGGGCTGCACAGCAGGAAGACCGTGGGGCGGCCGCCGTCGGCCGTCCGGCCGAACGCGGCCCGCAGCGCCTCGAGGTCGATGCGGTGGTCGGGTCCCAGCGGGGCCTCCACGACGCGGCGGCCCAGTCCCTCCGCGATGTGCCGGTGGAGCCCGTACCCCGGGGAGTTGACGACGACCACGTCCCCGGGCTCCGTCGTCACCTTGAGCGTCTCGGCGATGCCCGTCAGGGCGGAGGGGACGACCATCGTCCGCTCCGTCGCCATGCGCCATCCCCAGCGTTTGGCGGCGAATTGGTCCCAGGCCTCCGCCATCGTCGCGTCGAAGGGCGGGTAGCCGGTGTCCCCGCGTTCGAAGGCCAGGGACACCGCGTCCACGACCGCGGGGGCCGGGGTCGCGTCCATGTCGGCGATCCACAGCGGCAGGACGTCCGCCGGATGGTGACGCCACTTGATGCCCTTGCGGCGCCGCAGTTCGTCGATCGTGAGCCGCCGCAGCGGATTGCCCGCCCGCCGTGCCGTGTCGTCGGCCGTCTCGAATCCTGCGGGTGCCATGACCTTCCTCCGGTGGACGTGCGACACGGTCACGCGCCGGGTCCGCCGGGACGGACCATCGCCGGAGAGCGTGAGCGCGCCTTCCGGACTGCCGTCCTCACCCTAACAGAGTGCTTGACGCGTCAAGCACGCGGGGTCGCACCATGCCTGGCCGTACGGCACCCCGGAACGCCGCTCCCCGGCTCGGTGCGGAAAAAATGCGATGATCGGCCTTCTCACCCCCCCAACGGCGCTCGCCGGGGACCGTGGCGGCGTTCGACTTCTCCACCGGTGACGCGCCGGAGAACATCACCGTCGACCGGACGGGTCGCTGACCCTCTCGATGCGGGGAAGCTTCGCCGGCAAGCCCCCCGGAACTGGTGCGCCTCGGCGCCTCCGGCAGGCACCGGACGGTGCTGGTGACCGGCGTCCTGGGCGACACCTTCACCGGCAACACCCGCGGCGCCGACGGGACGGTCCACTACACCCTCTGGTCGAGCGACCCCGCGCGCGCCGGCGTCCGGAAGCTCGCCCCGGACAGCCGCACCGCCCGCCGCATCCGCACTGCCGGCCGACGGCCTGCCCAACGGACTGGCCGTCGAACCCGGCGGGCGCACCCTCTACGTCGCGGACAGCCGCAAGGGCACCATCCGGGCCGTACCCGCGGCAGGCGGGAAGGCGCTCCCCTGGCTCACCGACCAGGCCCTCGCGCCGCTCCCGGCACCCTCCACCAGGTGGCCGGGGGCGCGGCCGGCATGGACGATGGACGATTTCAGCTTCCTCGGCGACCGGTCCGACCGGTCCGACCGGTCCGACGTGGTGCTGGCCGCGGTCAACGCCGCGAACCGCGTCGACGTGATCTACCCGGACGGCACCCGGGCGACGGTGCTCACGGCGGCGCACGGGCTCGCCTCGCCCACGGCCACCGCGGTGCGCGGCACCATCCTCCACGTCACCGAGGCCGGCGTGCAGGAACCCCATCACGCGCAGGTGCAGCGTGCGAGGATCCACCCCCGCGCCCCGCGTCCCACCACGGGCTGAGGCGACGCACGGGGGTGTTCACGTCCGGGCTTCCCTGCGGGCGCCCCGCGGGGCGACGTGGCCGGCGGCGTGGTGCAGCGAGCGCCAGGCCACCACCGCCCAGGCCGCGACGAGCAGGACGTAGAGCACGACGGCGGTCCACACGAAGGGCTCTGATCCGGTGCGGGTGGCGAGGGCACCCGTGCCGGTGACGCAGGCGCCGAGCGGGAAGATGAAGGACCACCAGCTGGGCGCGAAGGGGAGTCCCGCGCGCAGCTGCCGTACGGTCAGCGCCGCGGCGAGCACCAGCCACAGCATCGCGAAGCCCCACAGCCCGATTCCGCCCAGCAGCGCGAACGCCGCCGCGGCCCGGGCGTACGGAGCGGGCAGCGCGCTGGGCGCCGCCGTGGCCAGCGAGCCCATCGCCGTGACCGCCTGGTCGACGGCGCCCAGGCCGATCCACACCGTGGGCACCACCGCTCCCGTGGGTGCGTCGTGGTGGACCAGCCGGCTGAAGACCATCGCCAGTACCAGCAGGACCGCCACCAGGCCGAGCCCGAGCATCGCGTAGCAGCCGAGCAGCAGGGCCAGCCGCGGCTGCCCTGCCGGTGTGTGCGGGACCAGCAGGGCGCCCGTCGCCGCGGAGACCAGCGGCGGCACCACCGGCAGCAGCCAGCCGCCGAACGCCGCGTCCGGAGCGAAGCGGTGCCGGGTGACCATCACGTACGGCACCGCGCAGGCCGCCGCCAGGCCGAGTACGGTGCCCAGTGACCACAGCGCCCAGTCCACGTTCAGGGCCGTATGCGCTCCGAGCACCTGCCGGCCGAGCAGCTGCGCGCCCGCCCCCACCGTGAGCAGTGCCATCGGAGGGGCCCCGAGGAACGGCGCCAGCATCGGATCGCCGGCGTGCACCCGCAGCGTCCGCTGCCTGAGGTAGCCGGCCGCAAGGACGACCAGGAGCAGTGCGGCACCCGCCCAGACCACCGTGGCCGCGTCGCGCAGCCAGGCGGAGCTCCGCGGCAGGGTGACCGCCGCGTTGGCGACGATGCCGGTGCCCATGACCGCCGCGAACCAGCTGGGGCCCAGGTGCGGACGTCGCGTCCCGGTCAAGGCCGGCAGCCGAGGGCGTGCATGGGTGGCGTGCCGGGGCCCCGCGTCGCTCCGGGGCGGGAGGGACCGGGTATCGCTGGGGTCGGATGTCACGGCGGAGAACGCTTCTTTCCTCGCATCGGGAATCGCCGTCGGCAATCGGCACACCGCCCCCAGGCCCAACAGCTCACGGGCCGCGGCCGCAGCCGTCGGCTCGTTGGCCCTACGACGTTACGGTGACGTTCGGCTCCCTCCGCATCACTGCGCGTGCCATGACACCCTCACATCAGGACGTCCGGCCGGCGGAACCCAGCGGGCGCCGTACGCACCGGCGCTGCACGGCGCGGGGGAACGTCCTGATGTGACGCCTCCCCGGCACCTTCGGCCCTCGGCGTCGGCCCGGCACCGTCCTAAGGTCGGTGGTGCCACACGGTCAGCGATGCGCGCACCCCGCCGGCACGGGACGGGGCCGCTCCCCCACCGGGAGCCCTGCGCGGATGACGGGGCCCTTGCGACTGCGCCCGCCATCGGCTGTCCCGAATGAGGAAAGAAGGCGATCCACCCAGTGGCGTCGACATCCAGCGCCGAAGAACCGGCACTCCAAGGACCGGAATTCGGCCTCAACGAATGGCTCGTGGACGAACTGTACGAGCGCTACCTGCGCGATCCCGGATCGGTCGACGAGCAGTGGAGGGACTTCTTCGTCTCCCCCGCCGCCACCGCCGGACGTCAGGAGCGTGCCGGCACGCCGTCCCCGCACGAGGACGCGCGAGAAGCGGCTGCCAAGGCCGTGCGCGTCGCCGCGCTCATCCACGCCTACCGCGTACGCGGACACCTGGTGGCCGACACCAACCCCCTGGCGGCGGGTCGGGTGGCCACGCACCCGGAGCTCGACATCGCGGCCTTCGGGCTGCGCGACGAGGACCTGGAGGCGGAGTTCGTCGTCGACGGCTTCGCCGGGCGCGACACCATGACGTTGCGCGGTGTGCTGGACGTCCTGCGCAGGTCCTACTGCGGGACGGTGGGCGCCGAGTACATGCACATCCAGGCCTTCGAGGAGCGCCGCTGGGTGCAGGAGCGGATCGAGGCGCCTTCGCCCCGGCCGGACCGTGCCGACCAGTTGCAGGTCCTCTACCGGCTCGGTGCCGCGGAGGCCTTCGAGACCTTCCTGCAGACCAAGTACGTCGGCCAGAAGCGGTACTCGCTCGAAGGCGGCGAGTCGGCAATCGTGCTGCTCGACGCCCTGCTGCTCCGCAGCATCCGGCACGGGATGCGGGAGGCGGTCATCGGGATGGCCCACCGGGGCCGGCTCAACGTCCTGGCCAACATCATCGGCAAGTCGTACGGGAACATCTTCCACGAGTTCGAGGA
Source organism: Streptomyces sp. PA03-5A (assembly GCF_033792725.1). Classification (NCBI taxonomy): domain Bacteria; kingdom Bacillati; phylum Actinomycetota; class Actinomycetes; order Kitasatosporales; family Streptomycetaceae; genus Streptomyces; species Streptomyces sp. PA03-5A. The sequence goes on from NZ_JARAVL010000014.1 coordinate 92,352, forward strand.
CGCGGTGGACATCCTGTCGGTCCAGGGGACCGGCGACGTGAAGTACCACCTCGGCGCGGAAGGGACCTACCACGCCCTGGACGGGGGCGCGATCGCCGTCTCCGTCGTGGCGAACCCCTCCCACCTGGAGATCGTCGGGCCGGTGGCCGAGGGGGTCGTGCGCGCCAAGCAGGACCTGGCCGACGGCGACGGCGGGGCGTTCCCCGTCCTGCCGGTCGTCGTCCACGGCGATGCCGCGTTCGCCGGGCAGGGCGTGGTCTCCGAGACGCTGAACATGTCGCAGCTGCCCGGCTACCGCACCGGCGGGACGGTGCACGTCGTCATCAACAACCAGCTCGGTTTCACGACCTCGCCCGCCAGCGGCCGCTCCAGCACCTACGCCACCGCCGTCGCGCGCACGGTCGAGGCCCCGATCTTCCACGTCAACGCGGACGACCCCGAGGCCGTCGTACGGATCGCACGCCTGGCCTTCGACTACCGCCAGGCGTTCCACAAGGACGTCGTGATCGACCTGATCTGCTACCGGCGCCACGGGCACAGCGAGGTCGACGACCCGTCCATCACCCAGCCGGCCATGTACGACCGCATCGACGCCACGCCTTCGGTGCGCAAGCTGTACGCCCAGGCCCTGGTCGACCGGGGGGCCATCGACGAGCGGCAGGCCGAAGGCGCCCTGCGGGACTACCGGGAGCGCCTGGAGCAGGCCTTCGCCGAGACGCGGGCCCTGACGGCGGCCGGTTCCCCGAAGCCGGCCACCCCCGCGGACCACCGGGACGACACCGCGGTGCCGGTGCCGACCGCGATCACGGAGGCGGCCGCCCGGCACGTGATCGCCTCCCAGACCGGGCAGCCCGCCGACTTCACCGTGCACCCGCGCGTCCTGCCGCAGCTCCACCGGCGCGCCACGATGCTGGACGCCGGCACGATCGACTGGGCCACCGCCGAGACCCTGGCGATCGGCTCCCTGCTCATGGAGGGGGTGCCGGTGCGGCTGTCCGGACAGGACTCCCGCCGCGGCACGTTCGGCCAGCGTCACGCGGTGCTCACCGACCGGCGCACCGGGGCGGAGCACACCCCGCTGAACGGCCTCGGCGCGGGCAGCGCGGGCTTCTCCCCCTACGACTCGATGCTGTCCGAGATGGCGGCCCTGGCCTTCGAATACGGCTACTCGCTGGAGCGGCCCGACGCGCTGGTGCTGTGGGAAGCCCAGTTCGGCGACTTCGCCAACGGCGCGCAGAGCGTCGTCGACGAGTACATCGCGTCGTCGGAACAGAAGTGGGGCGAACGCTCCGGGGTGACGCTGCTGCTGCCCCACGGACTGGAGGGTCAGGGTCCTGACCACTCCTCCGGCAGGATCGAGCGGTTCCTCCAGCTGTGCGCGCAGGGGAACATGACCGTCGCCGTCCCGACGCTGCCCGCGAACTACTTCCACCTGCTCAGGCAGCAGGCGCTCGGTGAGCGCAGGAGGCCCCTGGTGGTGTTCACCCCCAAGTCGATGCTGCGGCTGAAGGAGGCCACCTCGGGGCTGGCGGACTTCACCACGGGCTCCTTCCGACCGGTCGTACCGGACCGGGACGTCGACGGCGCACAGGCCCGGCGCGTGCTGCTGTGCTCGGGGAAGGTCTTCTACGACCTGGACGCGTACCGGCGGAACGCCGGCCTGCGGGACACCGCGATCATCCGGCTGGAGCGTCCCTACCCCTTCCCGGACGAGGAACTCGGCGCGGAGCTCGCCCGCTTGCCCCGTGACGCCGAGGTGCGGTGGGTGCAGGAGGAGCCGGAGAACCAAGGGGCCTGGTCCTTCGTCAGGCCGCACGTGGAACGGCTGGCGGGCCGCCCCCTCGGATGCGTCAGCCGGCCGTCCGCCTCGGCCCCCGCGGTGGGTTCCGCCCGGCGGCATGCCGCGCAGCAGAAGGAGCTCGTGGAGTCGGCCTTCCGCTGACCACTCCCGCGACGGCGCACGACACCCCTGGGACCGTCCTCCCGGGGGTGTCCGTCGTAGGGGGACCGCTGCGACGGCGTGCCGGCCGCGGGCCGTACGATCCGGCGCATGATCCGGATCTCCTGGGCTCTGATGGCCCAGCACGTGGACGAGTGGTCGGGAACCGACCTGGACGAGGGCGCCGCGGTCCTCGAGGACAGGGTGCGCGCGGCGGTCGCCACGATCGGCCTGAAGCCCGAGGCCGTACAGCATTGGTGGGCGGACTTCCTCACGCCCGTGGTCGATTCACTCCGTACGGAGGGCGCTGCCGCTCTCGCCCGGGGCGAGTCGTGGAGCAAGGCGGCCGGACCGTTCCTCGCCTGCGCCTCGCGGGTCGGCTGACCGGACGGAGCCGCGGCGCGAAGGTCTCCAAGCGGCGAACAGGTCCGCCCAGTGCGTGAATCCGGGGTAGTCGGAACGGACGCCGTGCCGGGCCGACAGGGCCCTGACGATGCCGAGGCCCCGGCCGTGCTCGTCCGGGTCGGTGGCGCCCGCCGCCGCGCGGAGCCCTTCCGACGGACCCGAGTCGGTGACCTCGACGCGCACCGCGCTGCGCCCGTCGACCTCGGTCCACGACAGACGCAGACCCGCAGGGCCGTCGGTGTGCACGATGGCGTTGGTGGCCAGCTCCGATATGACCAGCAGCACGTCCTCGGCGACCGGCGGGGCCATCTCCCACTCGGCCAGGATCTTCCGCACCCTTCGCCGCATGAGGGACAGGGCGCTGTGGAAGTGCGGCAGCGTGCAGGCGTGTTCATCGTCGTTCAGGGGTGTCGGCTCCGGATGCGCCGCCTCGGTGTCCTCCACCGCGCTCCGTGCCCGCGGCGCCTCTGCTTCGGGGCAGGCCGACGCACGTCGCCCGCGGCGACCGGGTTCGGGAGTCGGACCGATGGAGGTCATGGTGATCGCCTTCTGCTCGCTTCGGGCCGCCGACGTCCACCTGCGACTCCTACCCGAGAAGGCGGCTTCACAACGGCCGAGGGCCGCTGTTTCCCAAGCGTTCAACTCCCGGAAGCCTGTTGCCCGTGGCCTCGCTCACGGCCGGCCATGACGCACATCGCCGTGTGCTACGCGCCCGCCGTCGGGCTCAGGTCCCCGGCGCCCAGGCCGGTCGTCCGGAAACTGGCCCGGAACGCCGCCGGCGTCACCCCCAGGTGTCGTACGAACGCCCGGCGCAGGGACTCGGGCGAGCCGAATCCCGTGCGCCGCGCCACGACGGCCATGGGGTCGTCACCGGTCTCCAGCATCGCCTGGGCGGCCTCCAGCCTGACCTGCTCCACGTACCGTCCCGGACTGGTGCCCACCTCGTCGTAGAACAGCCGCGTGACGTGGCGGACGCTGACGCCGGCCCTGCGGGCCATGGCCGTCAGGGAGTGGTTGCCCCCGGGGTTCTCCGCTACCGAGTCCAGGACCTCGCGGAGCATCTCCTGGCGCGGGTGCGGCAGCCGGGAGCGCGCGCTGAACTGGGACTGGCCGCCCGGTCGCTGCATGAAGACGACCATGTCCTTGGCGACCGCCCGGGCGACCTCCGCCCCGTAGTGCTCCTCGACGAGAGCCAAGGACAGGTCGATGCCGGCGCTGACGCCGGCCGAGGTCATCATCTTCCCGTCGCGGACGAAGATGGCGTCCGGCTCGACCTTCACGGACGGGTAGCGCAGCCCCAGTTCCCGGGTCTGCCTCCAGTGCGTCGCCGCCCGCCGGCCGTCCAGCAGCCCGGCCGCGGCCAGCAGGAAGGCCCCGGTGCACACCGATGCCGTGCAGCGGGCCTTCCCGCTCAGTCCCCGTACGGCGTCCAGCAGGGCGTCGTCCTTGATCACGGTTTCCCATTCCGGGCCGCCCGGGACCACCAGGACGTCGCACGTCTCGTGCACGTCGGCGACGGACAGGTCGGCACTGAGACGCGTCCCGGCGGCGGTGACCACCTCCGCCCCGTCCTCGGACACAACCTGCACCCGGTACGGTCCGCCCCATTCGTTCGCCGAGGCGAAGACTTCGATGGGGCCCGTCACGTCGAGCAGCCGCACCCCCGGGAAGACGAACACCAGCACCGTGAGCGGACCCGCTCCAGGCTGCTTGTGAAACATGGGACACCTCCCGGTCATGCGCCGCGCGGACCGCGGTCGCCGCGGTTCCCCGAGGACCCCAGGACGACGACGGCGGAACCGCCGTTCCCCGGCTTTCCACCCGCCATCGTGCGCGCGCGACCCGCGCCGACGCCACGACCTGTTTGCTCCCTCCTGAGAGGCACAACCTCCCAGGCCGCACACCGGCACCACGCCGTCTCATGCGGCGGGCGCCTGAGGGCTGCGGGCACCCAGCAGCGCAAGGCAGTTGACCCACAGCGGGCCGAGCTGCGCCGTGCTGTTGTAGAGCTTGGCGAACAGGACCCGGCCCTCGAGCTGTGCCACCACGGAACGGGCGGCCGCCCGCGTGTCCGGGACGGTCACCTCGCCCCGCCGCAGAGCCTCGACGACGACCGACTCCACCATGCCGACCTGCGCTTCGAAGATCTCCCGCAGGCGTTCGCGGACGACTTCCGTCAGTTCGCCCGACTCGACCGCGAAGTTGGCGAACATGCAGCCCGCGACGATGCCGCAGTCCCGCTGTCCCGCACCTTGCTGGGCGCTGGTGGCCTCGAAGAGCGTCCGCAACCGCGACAGGGGTTCCGCGTCGGGATCGAGGAGGCGGAGCCAGACGCGTCGTTGCGCGTTCCAGTGCTCGTCGATGACGCTGAGCGCGAGTGCCTCCTTGGAGGCGAAGAAGTAGTGGAAACTGCCCCTGGGCACTCCGGCCGCTCTGCAGATCTCCGCCAGCCCCAGCGCCGCGTAGCCACGTTGGTCGAACAGCGTGTGAGCGGCGCTCAGAATCTTCTCCCTGGCACCACTGGTGCTTCCCATACGAGAACTATACGACCGGTCACCTACTGGACCCGCCCCGCTCCGCGGTACGTCCGGATATGAGGGCCCGATGGCATGTCCTTCCGCCACGGCCCTCTCCCCCCGCCGTGTTGCACCTCATGGCACGGGACGAGGACGGACCGCGCGAGAGCTCGCGTCCGTCGCGTCCGAGCGCAGACGGACCCGGAAGGAACCTGCATGACTCCGAGGCAGTACACCGACGGCTTCCGACCGGAGCTCGTCGTCATCCCTTGCGGCTCCCGCAAGTTGGACCACCGGGCCAGGGCGGCCGACATGTACATCGGCAGCTACCACCGCGCGTGCCGGAAGGCCGCCGAGGCGCTCCAACCGGACCGGCTCGTGATCCTCTCCGCCCGGTACGGCCTGCTGGACCTCGACGACGAGATCGACCCGTACGACACCCCGCACGGGCACGCCGACGCGGTCACCGACGCAGTTCTCCGCGCCCAGGCGGAAGACCTCCGGATCGCCGCCGTCGACCCCGTCGTCATCCTCGGCGGCGCCCGTCACGTCGCGCTCGCCAGGGCCGTGTGGCCGCACGGCCTCACCCCGCTGAGCGGAACCAGGGGCATGGGTGAGCAATTCGCACGCCTCGCGGCGATGGCACGCGCAGAAGCCACGCGCCCCCCCGCCACGGCGAAGACACGCGATGCCCGGCGGACCGTGGCACTGCGCCGCCTCAACAGCTGATCGGGCGACCACGCCGGCGGGCCGGCCCGGGCCCCCGGCGCTCCGGCCCCCGCGGGCCGTCAGCCGTCAGCCGTCAACCGTCAACCGTCAACCGGAGACCGTGCGACGGCCCACGCTCATGTACGTGAAGCCCAGCCCTGCCATGCCGGCCCGGTCCAGCACGTTCCTGCCGTCGAACACCAGCGGCCGGCGCATGACGTCCCTGGCCTGCTCCCAGGGCACTTCGGCCAGTTGGGGCCACTCGGTGACGATCAGCGCCGCGTCGGCCCCGGTCATCGCCTCCAGAGGGGTGGCGTGGCGGGTCGTCGACGACCACGGTTCGACGTCGCCGGGCTGCGCGAGGGGGTCCCAGGTCCGGACCGTGGCGCCCTCGGTCAGCAGCCGGGACGCGATGACCGTACTGGGCGCCTCGCGCATGTCGTCCGTACCGGCCTTGAAGGCCATGCCGAGCAGGGCGACCGTCGTGCCGCCCAGGCCGCCCAGCTCCGCCTTCAGCCGCTGGATCGCCCGCCGCGGCTGCAGGTCGTTGACCTCGATGACGGCGGTCAGCAGCTGGAAGGCGTAGCCGGCGTTGCTGGCCATCGCCCGCAGCGCCCGGGAGTCCTTGGGGAAGCAACTGCCGCCGTAGCCGAGGCCCGCCTGCATGAAGTACGGGCCCAGCCGGTGGTCCAGGCCGATCGCGCGGGTCACGTGCTCGATGTCGGCTCCGGTCGCCTCGCACATCGTCGCGATCTCGTTCGTGAACGTGATCTTCGTGGCGAGCAGGGCGTTCGCGGCGAGCTTGACCATCTCGGCGGACGCGGTGTCCATCACCTCCACGGGGCCGTCGATGCCGTGGTGCAGGCTCCTGACCAGGTCGGCGGTGGCGGGGTCGTCCACGCCGATGACGATCCGGTCCGGGTGCAGGAAGTCGCCGACCGCCTTGCCCTCGGCGGTGAACTCCGGGTTCGAGGCGTAGCCGACGTGCGTCAGGCCGGCAGCGTCCAGGGCGGCGCGCACCCGCACCGCGGTGCCCACCGGCACCGTGCTCTTGACCACGACCGCCGCCAGGTGCGACGCGGTCTTCAGCGCGTCGATCACCGACCACACCCGGGACAGGTCCGCGTCCCCCGACGCCGTGGGCGGGGTGTCCACGCAGACGTAGGCGACCTCGGCGTCCCTGACGGCTGCCTCTGCGTCCAGGGTGAACGTCAGCCGTTCCTTGTTGCGGGCGATCAGGTCTCCGAGGCCGGGCTCGTAGATCGGCACGTCACCCGCCTCGAGGAGACGGATCCTCTCCGGCTGGACGTCACGGAGCACGACGTCGTGACCCAGTTCGGCGAAGCAGGCCCCGGTCACCAGGCCGATGTAGCCGGCGCCGAAGATGGCGATACGACGTTGCGACGGCTGAGGCATGCGCGGTGTTCCGTTCGTTCTCGAGGCGAGCCCCGCACCCGGGTGGGGCACTCGCTCCCGCTGGGACCGTGGCCGGGGCCGGGGCCGGCGCCCTGGATCCCGTCCGGCTCTCTGGCTGGTGCGGGGCAGCATAGCCCCTTTCGGACGCCTGCCTGACGGGCCGTGAGACCGGGCATGAGCGTGGGGCGACCCGCTCGGGCCGCCCCACGGACATGAGCTCGGTGCCGGTCGTCAGTGCCGGCCGATGTCCTTGATCTTCTCCTTGGCCTGGCGCGCGTCGCCCTTGGCCTGCTCCATGCGGCCCTCGGCGGTCAGCCGCTCGTTGCCCACGGCCTCTCCAGCGGCCTCCTTGGCCTTGCCGACGGCCTGCTCGGTCTTCGCCTTGGCCTTCTCATTGGCGGCCATGCTGCTCACCTTCCCAGGTATCGAGGTCATGTTCTGTGGTTCGCCTGACCGCTGGGCGGCGTCGCAAACACCACTCACTCGTGCGCGGGAACCCGTGGACTGCCGGGCTTGGGCGGGGGTAGGCGGGTGACGCACCGAGGGTGCAGGCTGGAACATACCGACGAGGAGGGTTGCCGAGATGCAGATCGCAGTGGCCGGTGGCAGTGTCGCGGCGACGCAGGAGCACGGCGCTGCGGACGCGCTTCCCGAGGTGCCGGGCAATATGACGCCGCCCGAGATCCGGCAGGTCTCCAAGGTGATGTTCGCCCGGCTGCAGGCCTTGGAGGAGGGCACAGCCGAGTACCAGTACGTGCGCAACACGCTCATCGAGATGAACACCTCGCTGGTGCACTTCGCGGCCCGCCGGTTCTCCCAGCGCGCCGATCAGATGGAGGACATCGTGCAGGTGGGCACGATCGGCCTCATCAAGGCGGTCGACCGGTTCGATCCCGCCTACGGCGTGGAGTTCGTGACCTTCGCGGTGCCGACCATCGTGGGCGAGATGAAGCGGTTCTTCCGCGACACCAGCTGGTCGGTCCACGTGCCCCGGCGCCTGCAGGAACTCCGCATCGAGGTGGCCAAGGCCACCGACGCCCTGGAAGCCGAACTGGACCGGGCCCCGACGACGGCCGAACTGGCGTCCCGCCTGGAGATCACCGAGGAGCAGGTGCTGGAGGCCCTGACCGCCGCCAACGCCTACTCGGCCGCCTCGCTCGACGCGCCGGCGACCGAGGACGACGACGGCAGCGCTGCCTGGGCGGAGCGCCTGGGCTACGACGACGCCGCCTACGGCAAGGTCGACGACATCGAGGCGGTCAAGCCCCTCATCCGGCAGCTGTCCGAGCGGGATCGGCTGATCCTCTCCCTCCGCTTCGGGCACGACATGACCCAGGCCGAGATCGGCGCCCACCTGGGCGTCTCGCAGATGCAGGTCTCCCGGCTCCTGTCGCGGATCCTCACCCGCCTGCGCGCCCAGGCGCTGACTCGTTGAGCCGACGGAACCCGGCTTCCCCCGGCCGCCCCGGACCCCGTGGTGTCAGAGGGGCTGGAGCCGGCGGCGCAGGAGGCAGAATTCGTTGCCTTCCGGGTCGGCCAGCACGTGCCAGTTCTCGGTGCCGGTCTGGCCGACGTCGGCGGGCCTCGCGCCCAGCGCGAGCAAGCGCTCCAGCTCGGCGTCCTGGTCGCGGTCGACCGGGTTGACGTCGATGTGCAGCGGGAGCCTCCCGGTCCGTGGATTGCTGCTCGGGCTGAGGATGAGGGTGGGCTGCGGGCCGCCGAAGCCGACGCCGGGCGGCCCGATCTCGATGCTTCCGTCGTCCTCCCGGCCGAGTTCGACGTAGCCGAGGACCTCGCTCCAGAACGCGGCGAGCCTCTCGGCGTCGGCGGCATGGATGACCAGCTCACTGATGCGGCATGACATGCCCGGGAGTGTAGGCAGCCACGGCGCACCGCGCGATCGCCTTCTGCTCGGCGGCCGCCGCGGATGCGAGCCGCGTCACGGCGAAAAAGCGTTCGCTTACTTCTCGAAGCAAGTAATCTTGAGGCATGTCTGACGTCATGCCGCAGCAGGAAGCGGCCCCGGAGGGAATCACGCCCCTCAGCCCGGATGAAGAGGCGGTCATCCGGTCGCTGCACCGCGTCATCTACGCCCTGCCCCGCGCCATGGACGCCGATCTGGTCCGCGAGCAGCGGCTTCCACTGACCGAGTACATGGCCCTGATGCACCTGTCCGAGGCACCGGAGCGGCAGATGCGGATGACCGATCTCGCCGTCGCCTGCGAGCGGTCGCTCAGCGGGATGACGCGGGCCGTGTACCGGCTGCAGAGCGACGGGCTCGTCCAGCGCGTCAAGGACACCCAGGACGCCCGCGGCTGGAACGCGGTCCTCACCGACGCCGGCCTCGCCCGGCTGCGGGAGGCGTGGCCGACCAATCTGGCCTCCGTACGGCGTCGTTTCCTCGACCACCTCGACGGCCTGGACCTCAAGGCGCTCGCCGCGGCCCTGGCGAGGATCGCCTCCTGACGCGACCGCCCCGGCTGTCAGGCCCGCCCGGACCGGCCGGTGACGGGCCCGTGGTCCGAGGGCGGAAGCAGGCCGTGCAGGACAAGCGCGGAGAGCGCGTCGGCCATGGTGTTCCTGTCGCGCTCCGCCGTCGGGAGTTCGTCGGGGTTGAGCCGGTCGGCGATCGGGTCTTGCGCCAGAGCCAGCGCGGGGCCCGTGACGGCGAAGTACAGGACGTGCGGGGGGACGCGCGGCATGCGGCCCGCCGTCATGAGGCCGTCGACCGTCGGCTCGATGCTGTCCCAGAACGGCTTGATGAACCGCTGGTGGAGATAGTCCAGGCGACCGGAGTCCCGGGTCGACTCGTCGGTGAGCAACCGGTTCATGGCGGAGTCGTTCGCGGCGAGGCGGTACAGGTGGACGACGACGGCCCGTAGGCGTTCGCCGTCGTCGTGGCACTCGGCCAGGAGCCGGTCGAGCGCGGGCTGGGCGTCCCGCAGCGCGAAGTCCACCACCGCGCGCCAGAAGTCGCCCTTCGACCCGTACCGTTCGTGGACGAAGTTGTGGCTGACGCCGAGCCGCCGGGCCAACTCCCGCATGGTGGTGGCGGCGTAGCCGAGCTCGGCGAAGGTGTCCAGGCCCCGCCGGAGGATCTCGCTCTCGCGCAGCCGGACGGGGGCGTACTTCCCGCGCGCCGTCGCCGCCGGCGCCTGATCGGGTGTTCCGTCGGTCACTCTGGCATCGCTCCGTTCGGCGTCGGCCGGCTGACGTCGATCGCACTCCCCCTCGGTCACCGCGCCGGTCATGCCCCCGGTACTGGCGCATCGCGCCTGGTGGGCGGCGCGCGCGTCCGAAATCCCCGGCGGGATGGCGAGGCGATCGCCGGTGATCCAAGTCTTCCATGCCGGTCATCGGCCGGGTGGCCGCGGGATGGCCCCCACCGGAAACCGCTTGACGCTTGTCAAGCCCGGGAGGATGCTTGACGTGTCAATCACTTCGGTGCTCTCGGGCACCGATGATCAGCTGAGGAGTGCCCCGTGATCTTCCACAAGACCCGTGAGGCCGCATCCACCCCCGTCACTCCCACGTCCATGGGACGCAAGAAGGTGCCGGCCGCCATGACCGGCCTCGCCGTCGCCGCCGCCCTGACCGCCGTGGCCGTCCCGGCCGCGGCCCAGAGCCCGGCACCGAACGCCGCCTCGTCCGGCCACGCGGCCCACCACCACTACCTCTCGCCGCTGCAGGTCACCTCGGCGTACTACGCCAGCTACAACGGCGACCTGGCCGCCGGATTCGACCGCTACATCTCCAAGGACCTGGTGCTCCACGGCTTCAACGGCCCCGAGAACCGGGACGACTGGATCACGGGCGACCTCGACATCAAGGCCGGGCTCACCGGCTTCAAGATGACCGTCCTGGACCAGATCGTGGAGGGCGACAAGGTCGTCACCCGCTGGAGCTTCGCGGGGCGTCACACCGGCACGGTCTTCGGCATCCCCGCCTCCGGCCGCGACGTCCAGCTCAGCGGCATCTCCATCGACCGCGTCATCCACGGCCAGTCCGTCGAGCACTGGTCGGAGGGCAACTTCGGGGTGTTCCTGGACGAGCTCCGCGGTGGGACGCCTCCCGGCACCGTTCCCCCCACCACGAAGTAGCGCATCGCACGGCCCGCCTCACCAGGCCGTGGCACGCACCCCGGGCGCCCGCCCGCAGCGAGCGCCCGGGGGGCCACGGCATCGCACACACGCACGCACACACCCGCACACCCGCACACCCGCACACCCGCACACCCGCACAGACCAGGAGCACTCCCATGACACCTCTTCTTGACGGCAAGATCGTGCTGATCACCGGCACCGGCGGAGGCATGGGCCGCGTCGCGGCCCAGGTGTTCGCCGGAGAAGGCGCCAAGGTCGTCGGAGCCGACATCAACCCCGACGCCAACGAGGAGACGACCGAACTCGTCCGCCGCGCGGGCGGCGAGATGACCGGCATCGCTCCGGTCGACCTCACCGACCCCGAGCAAGTGCGGCGCCTCGTCGAAGGTGCCGCGGCCGCCTACGGCGGGCTCGACGTCGTCTACAACAACGCCGCCTCGTTGCGTTTCGGCCCGCTGCCCGACTTCTCCGTCGAGGACTGGCACGCCACCATCACCGGCGAACTCGACATCCCCTTCTTCGTCTCGGAATTCGCCTGGCCCCACCTGGTGCGCCGCGGGGGCGGCGTCATCATCAACGTCGCCTCCATGGCCGGCATGATCGCCGGGGAGAACCCCCCGATGGTCGGGCACACCGCTGCCAACGCCGGCGTCATCGGCATGACCCGGCAACTCGCGCTCGAAGGCGCCCCGCACGGGATCCGCGCGGTGGCCATCAGCCCCGGCCCCGTCCTGACCCCTGCCAGCGACCGCGACCTCGGCGACAACCAGACCGCCCGCGACGCGATCACCGGCAAGACCCTCCTCAAGCGCTTCGCCCGACCTGAAGAGATCGTCGACCTCGCCGCCTTCCTCGCCTCCGACCGAGCCTCCTACATCACCGGGGCGAACTACGCCGTCGACGGCGGCGCCAGCGCCTGGTGACGCGGCACGCCCGGCCCCACCCCTGAAGCTCCGGGGTGGGGCGGAACACGCACACGCCCGGCCCGCGGCCCCCAGTGGGCGGTCCGCGGACGGCCCGTACGGACTCAGGCGGTGTGCCAGCGGACCCCGGTCAGCTGCTGCGAGCGCTCCCACAGCCGGCGTCCGAGCTCCGGGTCCTGGGCCACCGCCGACAGTTGCACGGGGATGGGATGCCCGGATCGTCCGCCCTTGCCGTCAGGTCCGATGTAGGAGCCCGCGGCGAGATCGGGCTCGGTCGCCGCGTAGAGCTGGGGCAGGGCTCCCCTCTCCGGACTCTGCGCGAAGAGCCTGCCGGACACGCGCATGGCGATCCCCACGGGCCCGGTGCCCTTGCTCTGCATCGGCGTGTTGCTGTAGCCGGGGTGCGCGAGAACGCTGGTGATCGGCGACGAAGACGACCGCTCGCGCCGGGCGAGCTCCACGCCGAAGACCGCGTTGGCCAGCTTCGATGCCGAGTAGGCGGCGAGGGGCGTGTACTTCCGCGACCACGCGGCGTCGTCCAGGTCGAGTTCGCCCTTCTCGTGCATGTACGACGTCACGGTGACCACCCGCGGTGCCGGCGACCGGCGCAGCACCGGTTCCAGCAGCGCCGTGAGGGCGAAGTGGCCGAGGTGGTTCGCGGCGAGGTGGCGCTCGGCGCCCTGCGCGGTCACGGAGTGCTCGACCATGGAGATGCCCGCGTTGTTGACCAGTACGTCGACGGACTCCTCCTCGCCGATCTCCTCCGCCGCCCGGCGGATCGAGTCCACGTCCAGCAGATCGACCCGGCGCACCGCGACCTCGGCGCCGGGATACGCCCCGCGCAGCGAGGACGCCACCGCTTCCCCCCGTGCGGTGTCACGGCGGCGAGCAGTACCCGGCCGCCGTGCGCGGCGAGCTCGCGCGCCGTCACCAGACCGAGACCGCTGGTCGCGCCCGTCACGACGAAGGTACGGCCCTCCTGTGGGGCGATGCGGTCAGCGGTCCATCCCTTGCTGGATCCTGTCGGCATCTTCGATCTCGCATTCTTCTCGGCACGGTCCCGGTCACCCCGCGCCGGCAGCTCCGGGGCCGTGCAAGAAGCTAAACCTTTCCATTAGTGTGAAGGTCAAGCGGCGACGCCGGTCGCCCGCAGTGCGGCGGCGAGGCGCACCGGATGCCCAGCCAAGGAGGGCGATGTGAAGATCGGGGACCTGGCCGAGAAGACGGGTGTCGCGCCGCGGCTGCTCCGCTACTACGAGGAGGTCGGCATCCTCCACCCCTTCCGGAGCGCCAACGGGTACCGCAGCTACGGCGAGCCCGCCGTCGACCGCGTCCTGCAGATCCGCGAACTCCTCGAAGCCGGCCTGACGACGGAGATGATCCGCGAGGTCCTGCCCTGCCTCGATGCCGCGAAGGAGGGGACGGAGGTCCGGTCCTGCCCGGCGGCGAAGGACCTGGACGGACTGCGACGTCAGCTCAGCAGCATCGAGCGACGCATCGAGGTGCTGCAGCGCAACCGGCACGCGATCAAGGCGTACCTGCGCGCCTGGGAGGACGCCGGAGCCGCGACGCCCGCGGCCTCCGACGAGGTTCCGGGCGCGGTCGCGGGGTGACCGGCGGCGACATGCCGCGAACCGCCGCCGACGATGTCTCCAGGGCCTCCGTGTCAGTGCGCACACCTAGGGTGCCGGACATGATCACAGGCCGAGCGCCGGGCTGTTCGGATCCTCGTGGGGGTTGGGATGTTCTGGCGGAACAAGAAGCCTGAAGAGCGTGCGCAGTGGGAGCTTGATCCGCTGGTGGGTGTGGGTCCGCTGCGGTTCGGGATGAGTCCCGACCAGGTCAAGGCAGCGCTGGACGGGGCGGACGTCCACGTGTCACAAAGCAGGGAATGCACCTTGTCCTGGCAGCGGTACGGGGGCCTCGGAGTGACCGCGATCTACGGGCCGGGGACGCGGCTGGCCGCCGTCGCGATCCAGGCGTACGAGGGTCCGCAGGTACGGCTGCGGGACGTGGAACTGATCGCCCGAGCCCCGTCCGAGGTGCGCGCGGGCATCCACGCTCTCGCCCGTGGCGAGGGGGTGGAGGTCCGGGTGAACTGGAGCGGTGATCCCGAGGTCGCCGCGTGGGGCGTGTCCCTGGGTACCGCACTGGAGTGGGGGCAGGATCCGCAGGGGTACGCGGTGCGGAGGGACGCGGTGATCACCGACGCCCTGCTCGTCGGCCCGGAGCTGGCCGAGGACCCGTACGGGGCCGATCCGGTCATCCAATGGTGTGACGTCCGCGCACGGGAGACGAACCCGGGGGCATGGCCGGTGAGGGCCGGGCAGGACAGACCGCACTGGGGCTTCACTCCGCTGGAGAGCGTCGGTCCGCTCCGGTTCGGGATGCTCCCGCAGCAGGTCGTGGCCGCCTTGGGCGGCGAGGTACCGGCCGAACGGCAGGGCCACTATCCGTGGCCGGTCCACAGGAAGGCCGGGCATTGGTACCTGGATGAGGACCGGTTTCACGACGCCGGGGTGACCGCCCACTACTGGCACCTAGAGGGGTTCCCCACCTTGGCGGCCGTGACCGTGCACGGACGGACCGGTCCCCAGGTCACCTTCGCCGGAATGGAGTTGATCGGCAGGACGCTGTCCGCAGTCGACACGGACCTGACCCGGTACATCGAGAAGCAGCGGATCGACCTGCTCATCGGCTGCGGCGGCGACCTGGGTCCGGACGGGGCCCATATGTACGTGCGGGCCGCCAGAGCCGAGGACACCGTGGTCAGCGAAGCCCGGTTCTTCGTGGAGGACTGGGACGACCACTGATGCCCCACGACCCGCCCTCGGCCGTGGGACGCCATGACGCGACGAGTCGGATGTGACGGCGGTGCTGTTGCGGCATCAAGAGGTCGAAGACGATTCCGTCCTGCGCGGCGGCGAAGGAGCCGGACGGGGATCCGCACCGCTTGCCGGGGAGGCACTTCGTCGCTGCGTCGGCGGTTCGAACCGCGGACGCCGTGACGGAATGCCGACCCGGCGCATGCACCGCCGGCGTCAGTCGCCGCGCCCGACGCCGCGATCGGGTGCGCTCATGTCCCCCGTGCCGGGCGTGCCGTCGGCGAGCCCGTAGCGCAGGTACACGGTGCCCGTCGGGCTGGCGGCGGGCGGTTCGAGGAGCGTGACGTTCGTGGGGACCGCGCCGCCGTCGAACACCTTCTTCCCGACGCCGAGCACGATCGGGTGCATCCAGAGGTCGAGACGGTCGAAGAGCTTCTCACGCAGGAGGGTCTGGACCAGGTTCAGGCTCCCGACGACCTTCACGTGCTCGTGCCGGTCGCGGATCTCGCGCACCGCGCCGGCCAGGTCCGGGCCGAGCTGAGTGGACCCCGCCCACGAGAGGTCGGGCCTGCCGCGGGAGGCCACGTACTTCGGGACGCTGTTGAAGAGCGTGGCGATCTCGCCGTCCTCGCCGCCCTTCTGGTGCGGCCAGTAGGCGGCGAAGATGTCGTACGTCCGCCGGCCGAGAAGCAGGGCGTCCGTGCCCTCGTACGCGGCACCGACCTGCGCCCCGGAGACCTCGTCCAGCAGGGGCGCCTGCCAGCCGCCGAACGGGAACCCCTCCGGGTCCTCGTCGGGGCCGCCGGGCGCCTGCCCGACGAGGTCGAGGGTCGCGAACATTTCGATGTGGATCAGGCCCATGTCTGACTTCCGATGCGTTGGTCGTCTCGGTCGGGAGGTAGACCGGTGGGCGCCTGGGAACTCATCGCTGCGACGGCATCCGGCTTCGTACGCCTGCGGGCGGCAGCCAGGCGTAGTCCGGCCAGGCACCGGCACGGGCACGACGAGGCCCCCGGTCGGGCTGCGCCCGACCGGGGGCTCGGGAAGCCGGAGTGCTCGTACAGGCACACCGCTCCCCAGGAGCAGCGGCGGTCGACCGCGTTCGCCGGAGCGGCCGGGACCCCTCGGACCGCGTTGGAACGGGATGCACGACCTGCTGCCGGTCAGGTGCGTGGCCGGTCGCCCCGAGCTCGCCTCTTCCGCCCGCGTCACGCCGTTTCGGAATACCGCTCCCCCGCGTACGCGCACAGCACCGGGACGACCGCCTCCGCGCCTCCGGTCAGGCGGTCCAGCCGGTCCAGGACGTAGGCTTGGTGGCCGTCGGAGAGGTGGCTGGGGTGGTCGCCCGCGTGCGTGCCCGGCAGCGGCCACACGGTGAGGCACTGCCGGAGGTCGGGGCCGTACGGCCGCCGGCCGATCGTGACGGTGGCCATCTGCGGCCACCGGAAGTACCCCTCCTCGCCGGACACTTCGCGCATGCCGATGCCGTCGGCCCCGATCCGCAGCCGCAGCGGCCTGCGCCAGCGGACGTAGGAGAAACGCGCCTGGATCCAGAGGACCAGCGCCGCGAGCGCCGACAGTGTGACGGGGATGCCGGTTCCGGCTTCCCGCCCTGTCGCGCCGCGGTGGGCACGTCCGCCGGGTCCCCTCGCGCCGGTCGGCGCGGACGGATGCGACACGCGACGGCCGCCGTCGTTCACGCCTCCTCGGCGCCGTCGCCGATGAGGTCCGCCGGCGAGGCGGCGATCTCGTGCCAGAAGCCGATCATCATGCGCTCGAACCGCAACCCCACCTCCACCGTCGCCCGCTGGGGCGAGCCCGCGCGCAGCAGTCCGGAGGTGACGAGCTGCCGGTACTCCGCGAGTTGGCCCTCGTGGGCCTGGATCTGCTCCGCGGCGAGCCGGCTGATCGCGTCCACCGTGTCCGCGTCGCCGGGACCGCCGGCGTCACAGGCCTGCGGCTGGAAGTACAGCCGCAGCAGCCCCTCGTCGTGGATCTCGGTGATCGCCCGCGTCGGGGCGGCGAGCCACCGGCACAGCTCGCGTCGCCCCTCGTCGGTGAGTGACAGGGTGCGGCGATGGCGGCCGCCCTCTTCCTGGTGCTCGACGACCAGTCCGCGCCGCACCAGCCGTCCGGCCTCCGCGTACAGCTGCGAGCGGGGGAAGACCCAGAAGTGCCCGATGCTCAGGCGGATCCTCTGGTCGAGTTGGTAGGGGGTCGCGCCGTCCTGCCTGCTCAGCAGGCCGAGCACGACGTAGGCACTGATCGGCAGCACGGTCGGCATCGCTGTCTCCCGATTCGGACCATCTCGATCCCGACATTCCGGACATAACCATCCATACCGTACCGTGGAATGTGACGGTTGAGAGGACCGACACGACCGGCGCAAGCCAGCAAGCCGCACCGCTGGACGCCTCACCGGGCGCGATGACGTCCGGTGTTCGCCCGGTACCCACTCCCCCATCCAGCAGGAGGCAGTTTCGTGAGCACCACCTTGTTCGAGCCCATGACCCTGCGGTCACTGACCGTTCCGAACCGGATCTGGATGGCCGCCACGTGCCAGTCCACCGCCCCACCGGACGGCGAGCAGGCGGGCGTGCCGAACGACGGGCACTTCGCCCACCTGGCGGCGCGCGCCACCGGCGGCACCGGGCTCATCCTCACCGAACCCACCGCGGTCAGCCCCGAGGGCCGGACCGGCCCGTACGACCTCGGCATCTGGAACGACACCCAGGTCGAGGCCTTCCACCGGATCGCCACATTCCTCAAGTCCCAGGGCACCGTGCCCGGCATCCAGCTCGCCGCCGGGCACCGGGACGCCACCGAGGGGACCTGGGTCGACCGCAGGTTCCCCGGCTCCCCTGGCAGGCAGTACGGCTGGGCGCCCGGGGGTCCCACCGCCGTCCCGTTCGGCACCGGCTCCACCACGCCGGAACAGCTCAGCACCGAGCAGATCGGCCGGATCGTGGCGGACTTCGCCGACGCCGCCCGGCGCGCCCTGGACGCCGGCTTCCAGGTCGCCGAGATCCACGGCGTCCACGGCTACCTCATCAACCAGTTCCTCTCCCCGCACACCAACCGCCGCACCGACGGCTACGGCGGAGACTTCGCGGGCCGCACCCGCTTCGCGCTGGAGGTCGTCGACGCCGTCCGCGCCGTGTGGCCGCAGGACCTGCCGGTCTTCTTCCGCACGTCCGACCCCGACTGGCCGGAGGAGATCACCGACGACACCCTGCGCCTCGCCAAGGAGTTGCAGGCCCGGGGCGTGGACCTGATGGACGTCCCCACCGGCGGCGACCTCCTCCGCAACCAGACCGGCATGCCCGTCGCCGCCGTCGGCCCCCTCGCCG
This sequence comes from Streptomyces sp. PA03-5A, assembly GCF_033792725.1. Taxonomy (NCBI): domain Bacteria; kingdom Bacillati; phylum Actinomycetota; class Actinomycetes; order Kitasatosporales; family Streptomycetaceae; genus Streptomyces; species Streptomyces sp. PA03-5A. Next base: position 110,537 of record NZ_JARAVL010000014.1, read on the forward strand.
GGCCGGCCCAGGCGCAGGCCGTCGTCCGTTCCGGCCAGGCCGACGCCGTCCTCCTCGGCCAGGAGTTGCGCCGCGACCCGTACTGGGCACTCCGCGCGGCCACGTCGCTAGGCGGGAAGGTCAGCACCCGCCGGTACCAGGCGGCGTAAGTCACGGCTCGGCGGCCGGGACGCAGATCCGACGCCCGCGTCGGCGACCGCCACGTACCCGGCGTCACACCTCCAGGCCCACAGCCGCCTGGCCTGCACCTTCACCGCTCTTCAGCCCCATCCCCATTTCCCGGAGAGGAAACCATGCACGACAGCCCCCTGTTCGCCCCCGTCCGGCTCGGCGCCCTGTCCCTGTCCAACCGCTTCGTCATGCCGCCGATGACGCGAAGCCGCTCCCTGCCGGACGGCAGCCCCGGCCCCTCCGCGCCGCTCTACTACACCCAGCGCGCCTCGGCCGGACTGATCATCACGGAGGGCACCGTCGTCTCCGCCGAAGGTGTCGGCGGCCCCGGCATCCCGGGCCTGTGGAGCGACGCCCAGGTCCAGGGGTGGAAGCGCGTCACCGACGCGGTGCACGCCGCGGGGAGCACCATCGTCACGCAGCTGTGGCACACCGGCCGCGCCTCGCACCCCGTCTTCCAGCCCGACGGCAAGACCCCGGTCGGCCCCTCCCCCATCGCGATCGACGGCCTGGTCTTCACCGACGAGGGCCGCGTGCCCTTCGTGACGCCGCGACCGCTGGAGATCGACGAGATCCAGGCCGTCGTCGCCCAGTTCGCCCAGGCCGGCACGAACGCGCTGGCGGCCGGCTTCGACGGCGTGGAGGTCCACGCGGCCAACGGCTACCTGATCGACCAGTTCCTCCAGGACAGCGCCAACCGGCGCACGGACCGCTACGGCGGGAGCGTCGAGAACCGCGCACGCCTGCTGCTGGAGGTGGTCGACGCCCTGATCGAGACGGTGGGGGCGGACCGCATCGGCGTCCGTATATCCCCGAGCAGCGTCTTCCAGGACATGGCCGACTCCGACCCGGAGGCCCTGTTCGGCTACGTCGTGGACGCGCTCGCCGCTCGCGACCTGGCGTACCTGCACCTGGTGGAGCCGGGCATCGTCGGCAACGACGACTCCACGGCCGAGCGCCGGCCGGCCGACTCCATCGACAGTGCCTGGGCCCGCGAGCGCTACCCGGGCCGTCTGATCGCGACCGGCGGCTACGCACGCGAGGAGGCCCTGCGCGCCGTGGAGAACGGCACCGTCGACGCCGTCGGCTTCGGGCGCGACTTCATCGCCAACCCCGACCTGCCCGAGCGCCTGGCCCGCAACGCGGAGCTGCGCGAGGCGCTGCGGGGCACCTTCTTCGGTGGTGACGACCGCGGCTACCTCGACTACCCCTCCCTCGAAGCCGAGCGCCTCCTCGCCGAACTGCGCGGGGGACGTCTCGAGCCGGTGCCCGGCCTGGAGCTGAACTCCGGGACGCCGCTGGACACATGGCACCTGGCCTGGGCCCAACAGCAGCTCAGCGCCGCCCGAAACTGACCCGGACGGATACCGCACCCGGGTGCCGCCACCGGGTCCCTCAGCCCGACGACGCCTGGCTCAGCTTCTTGAGCTGGGCGTCGATGACGTGCCGGGGGACCTCGGTGGGTTTGCCGTTCACGCCGAAGAGGTTCGAGGCGAACGTCGTGACGGTCGTTCCGCTCCGGACCACCACGTAGGTGAAGACGACGGAGTGCGCGGGGCCCATGTCGTCCGCGGGCATGTCGAGCGTCATGCGGTACGCGAGCGCGTCGTCCCCCAGCGAAGGATCCGGCAGCTTGCGGATCTGCGAGTACGTCCAGCCGGTGACCGAGGACCCGGGTGGCGCGAACTTCGTGCAGGTGTCCACCGCACCGCGCAGTTCCGTCATCACCTTGACCGATTCCTGCTGCCGGTAGGAGTTGAGCGCCACCGTCGTGGAGGACGTGTCGCCCTCATCGGACGTGCGACTGACGATCTTCGCGACCTGCCACACGGGCTGGTACCTGCCGACGAACGCGGTCATGTCGTTGAGCGGCTTGCACCGCGCGGGGACGGGGGCAACCGGGCCCACCACCGGCTGACCGGCCCCCACGTCGCCCACCACGGGGCCGACGCTGAATCCGTCGACGTCCCCCGACCCGAGAGCGGTCCGCTCCAGTTCCCGGTGACCCAGGACTTTCGCGGGTGCCGCGGCCTGCCTCCCGGAGTGCGAGGCCCCCGCACCGTCCAGGCCCCCGTCCCCGCCCCCGCGCCCGCATCCGCATCCGCATCCGACAACGGCCACGGTCAGCACGCACACCGCCGCGGCTGCCCGCGCCACCCCTCTGCCCACGTTCCCCACCTGGTTCCGACGACGCACCGGCACGGAGCGGCAGTCCCGCGGTACCGGCGATGAACAGCGCATGCTCCCACGCGAGTGGCGCCACAGCAACGAGATCCACCCCCGGAAGTAGAAAGACCGTTCTATGCTGTAGCCATGTCGAACGTTACGCACGCATCCGCGCCGGTCCGCCGCTCCGAGGCCCGTGAACGGTTGCTGGGCACGGCGAGCCGGCTCTTCTACGGCGAGGGCATCCGGGCCGTGGGGGTGGACCGCGTCATGGCGGAGGCCGACGTCGCCCGGGGCACCTTCTACCGGCATTTCGCCGGCAAGGACGACCTGGTGCGCGCCTACCTCGAGGCGACGGATCAGGAGATCCGGGACCGGATCACCGCGGCGCAGGCAGGCATCGGTTCGCCTTCCGACTTCCTCTCCGCCGTGGCGCACGGCATAGGTGAGGAAGTGTGCGGCGCCGGGTTCCGGGGCTGTCCGTTCATCAATGCCACGGCTGAGTACCCGGACCCCGAAAGCCCCGCCCACCAGGCGGTGCTGCGACACCGCGCCTGGTTCCTCCAGGTACTGCAGGACGCCTTCCAGCGGCTCGGTGCAGCCGATCCCGCACGTTCGGCCGACGCCATGATGGCCATGCGGGACGGTGCGATGGTGGCCGGCTACCTAGGCGACGCCCGGGCCGCGGGCGCCGTCCTGGAGCACGGGATCGCCGTGCTCATGGCCGCGGCCTGAGTCCGGCTCCTGCGCACGGCCCCCGGCCCCCTCCCCTAAGTGCCGGGAGGAGGCCGCGGGCGGGGGTGGGTCAGCGCGCGGTCGCGGCCTTCTCGACGAGACGCGTCACGGCCTTGGGATCGGTCAGGTGGACCGCGTGCGGGCCGTCTACCTCGATGGTGCGGGCGTGCGCGCGCGACGCCATGAAGCGCTCGGCGGCGGGGGGTATCGTCCGGTCGCCGCGGGCGACGAGGTACCAGGAGGGGATGGTCCTCCAGGCCGGAGTCACGGCCGAGGGCTCGCTGACGGCCTGCGCGGTGACGGGGCGCTGCGTCGCGGCGAGCGCGGCGGCCTTGCTCTTGCTGACGCGGTTGCTGAGGAAGACGTCGCGGAACTTGTCGGGCTTGATGTAGAGGTCGACGCCGGTGCCGCCGTCGGCCTGGGTGAAGGGGACCGCGTTCAGCGCCGTGGGCAGGGGGGCGTCGGGGTCGTCGCTGAGGTGGCTTCCGGGGAACTTGCCCACCAGGTTCGTGATGCTCTCACCCTTGTCGGGGGCGAAGGCGGCGACGTAGACGAGTGCCTTGACGTTGGGGTTGCCGGTGGCGGCATTGGTGATGACCGCGCCGCCGTAGGAGTGGCCCACCAGGACGACCGGGCCGTTGATCGTCTTGAGGTAGTCCGCCAGGTAGGCGGCGTCGCTGCCCAGACCGCGCAGCGGCGTGGCGGGGGCGGTGACCGGGTAGCCGTCGGCCTGCAGGCGCTTGACGACGCCGCTCCAGCCGGCGGAGTCCGCCCAGGCACCGTGGACGAGGACGACGGTCGGCTTGGGCTTCGGCTTGCCTGCCGGCTCGGCGTGATGGTCCGAGGTGGCCGAGGCGGTCGTGGCCAGTCCGGCGGCCAGGGCGAGGCCGACCGCGCTGACGACGGCGAGACGGACGGGGCGAACGGGACGACGGTGGGACATCGCTACTCCTTCAGTGGTGCGGGCGAGGGACGTGAATAGATAGAACGTTCTATCCACACAACCTAGTGTGCGACTTCCTCCGCGGGCAATCAGGAGACGAGAGTGGTGGGTCACATCACGGAGCGTGCGCGGGCCGCTCGGGAGGCCGAGAACGCCGCGACTGCCGAACCGACCCTGAACACGGAGCAGTTCGCCACCCTCGATGCCCTCACCGTCACAGGGGAACGGGAGACGGCCTCCGCGATGGCCGCGACCAACTGGTTCACGGCATCACGCCGCCGGCGCGGCACATCACAGGGCCAGGAACCGAACTGTTGCGGACCGACGTCCCTCGCACCATGACTTCTGACGAGCAGCAAGGGCACGCGAGCCACCACGGGCGCACCTCGCCGTCGGCCGTGACGGTGGATCCGCCGAAGGTCAACGACTACACCAGCTTCGCCGAGGCGTACACGAGTGAGAACGAGACCAACCTGATCAATGCCTACTACGAGCGTCCCGCGATGCTGGCCCTCGCCGGGGAGGTGGCCGGCCGGCGGATCCTCGACGCCGGCTGCGGCGCCGGGGCCCTGTCCGCGGCGCTGCGTGACCGTGGCGCCCTCGTGAGCGGCTTCGATGCGAGTTCCGGGATGCTGGAGCTGGCCCGGCGCCGGCTCGGCGAGGCGGCGGACCTGCAGGTGGCCGACCTGGGCCGCCCCCTTCCCTACGCCGACGACACGTTCGACGATGTCGTCGCGTCCCTGGTGCTGCACTACCTGGAGGACTGGGGGCCGGCGCTGGCCGAACTGCGCCGCGTACTCAAGCCCGGCGGCCGGCTGATCGCGTCCGTCGACCATCCCTTCGCCATCGCCACCATGCACCGCGAGGCCGGCCGCGCAGCCGAGCACGGCTATTTCGACACCACCGCCTGGACCGACGAGTGGACCTTGGGCGGCCGGACCGCCCTGATGAGGCTTTGGCACAGGCCGCTGCATGCGATGACCGATGCGTTCACCGCGGCAGGCTTCCGGATCACGGCCATCAGCGAGCCGGATCCCGACCCCGCCGCCCGTGAGCTGTTCCCCGAGGCCATCGCGGCCCAACCGCGCTTCCTCTGCTTCCTGTTCTTCGTCCTGCAAGCGGACTAGGCGTTTCCCTCGGATTGTCTGATCGTTGGTGGATGTCTGTCGTTGACTGATGCCCAGTTGGGGCAGATCGAGCCGCTGCCGCCGGACCGGGCATCGAGGCGGGAGCGCGGTGACGTGATCACTGGCAGGTGATCGACGTGATCCCGTTCAAGTACCACACCGGACATGATCCTGGCCGACAAGGCGTATTCGTCTCGGGCGACCCGCAGTCACCACCGATGGTGTGGGATGCGTCCCTGATCCCGCGGCCGGCCGACCAGGCCGCGAACCGCAAGCGGCTCGGCGCGGCAAGGTAGATGGTGGCGGTCTTGTCGTAGCGGGTGGCCAGGTCCCGAGGATTCACGGCCCGACGTCACAGGGCGGCCGGCTGTCCGGTCTCACCGTATGCAGGCCGACCCGGGGCCGGAAGTCCGTGCCGGCACCCGGGCCGCCTGCACCCCGGCACGGGGAACCCGCGCTCCGGGCTCCGCGCGAGGCAGAGGCCACGAGCCCGGCAGAACGACCGACGCCCGCCCCACGGCGGTGGGGCGGGCGTCCGGTCCTGGGGTCCGCGCGGGGGGACCGTCGACCACCGGCGAACGCTCGGTCGGCCCGGTCGGTCGAATCCTGACGCCGGATCTTCGCACGTCAGCGCCACGCCGTCACTTCTCCGCACGCTGGTGGCCGGACCGAACGGCACGGGGCCCCGGGGAACGCCCCCGGGGTCCCGCTGCGTACTGCGGCCCTTTCAGCGGGTCAGGCAGGCGTGAGGCCCGGGTTGCCGGCCTCGGTGACGAAGGAGGCGGCCGTGGTGATGGGGGCGCCGGGTGTGGTCACCGCGGACACGGTCTTGAAGTCGGCGCGCGCCGCGTCCTTGCCGAGGGTGACCACGGCGTAGCCGCGGCGGCCGTTGTAGAACTTCAGGTGCGGGTTGGCCTGCAGGTAGGTGGCCCAGTTGGACGGCTTGTCGGAGCCGTCCTTGCCGCTGGTGATCGAGCTGGTGACGATCTCGGTGCCGAGGGTCTTCGAGGCCGGGTCGTCGAAGTCCTTCTTGATGTCGAAGCCGTAGTGGACGTGGACGTCACCGGTGAGGACGACGAGGTTGTCCCGGCCGGCGGACTCCCAGCCGTCGAGGAGACGCTGCCGGGAGGCGGGGTAGCCGTCCCAGGAGTCCATGGAGACCTTGAAGTCCGGTGTCGTGCGGTCCTTGCGCTGGGCGAAGGTGACCTGCTGGGGGACGACGTTCCAGGTCGCCTTCGAGGTGCGCCAGCCGTCGACGAGCCAGCGCTCCTGGGTGGTGCCGGTCATCGTGCGGGCCGGGTCCTGCGACTCCGGTCCCGGGACCTGCCAGCCGTCGCCGTACGCCTGGTCGGAGCGGTACTGGCGGGTGTCGAGGATGTCGAACTGGGCGAGCCGCCCGAACTGCAGGCGCCGGTAGAGCTGGGCGTCGGGGCCGTGCGGGAGCTGGCGGCGCCGCAGCGGCTGGTTCTCCCAGTACGCGCGGTAGGCGGAGGCCCGCCGCAGCAGGAACTCCTCCGGGGGCACGTCGTTCTCGGGGGTGCCGTCCGCGTAGTTGTTCTCGGTCTCGTGGTCGTCCCAGGTGACGACGAAGGCGTGGGCCGCGTGGGCCGCCATCAGGTCGGGGTCGGACTTGTAGAGGGCGTACCGGAGCCGGTAGTCGTCCAGCGTGAGGGTCTCGCGGTTGAAGATCCCGGGCAGGACGCGGTCGGTGTAGGCGCGGGCGCCCCCGGTCGCGGTGACCGCGTACTCGTAGAGGTAGTCGCCGAGGTGGAAGACCGCGTCGAGGTCCTCGTCGGCCAGGTGGCGGTAGGCGGTGAAGTAGCCGTCGTGGTACGCCTGGCAGGACACCGCAGCGAGGCGCAGCTCGGTGAGCCGGGCGCCCTTCGACGGGGCGGTGCGGGTACGGCCCACCGGGCTGACCCACTGGCCCACGCGGAACCGGTAGTAGAGGACGCGGTCGGCGTCCAGGCCGCCCACCTCGACGTGCACGGCGTGGTTGTACTCCGGGTGCGCGTCGACGCTGCCGCGCTTGGTGACGCGGGTGAAGCGCTCGTCGTGGGCGAGTTCCCAGCGGACCTTGAAGCGCTTCTGGGGCAGGCCGCTGCCGGTCTCGTAGGGGCGGGGGGCGAGCCGGGTCCACAGCAGCACCGAATCGGGCATCGGGTCGCCCGAGGCCACGCCCAGCGTGAAGGGATTCTCGGTGATCTGCACGGCGCTCGCCTCGGCTGCCGCGGCGGTGCCGCCGAGCGGGATGTTCGCGGCGAAGGCCAGCGTCGCCGCCGCCCCGGTGACGGTCAGGAAGCGGCGTCTGTCCAAGCGGCGTACGGCGTCACGCAGTTCGGCGGAGTGTCCGGACGGAGAAGGTGATGCGGAAGGCTGCATGTGGGTGCGCAATCCCTGGCGTGCGGAGTTCGGCCGTGAGGCCCGGTTGGTGGTGCCAGGGCATTGCAGTTGTGCAGGACGGCGTGCAGTTGCCGGATGGTTGGCGCGTACATGGCCGGAGGGTGACCGTTGGTCCTCCCCGTCACCCCGGAGCCCGCCCTTCACGGTTCCCGCACGGAACGGCCATTCCCGGAGGGTTGCCCGACGCGGCGCACCCCCCCGGACCCCCGGGATCGGGGCGGCGTCGGAGCCCTCAGGGGTGGCCGCGTTCACCGGGAGCCTTCGTCCACCGGGAACGTCACAACGGCGGAAGGCGGGGGCGCGGGCCAGCCACTTGGCGGGGGAAATCCCGACACCCGCCGGATGGCGTGCGACCGGTGACCTCACAAGTCTGGGGCGCATGACCCACCCAGCACTCGTCGCGGCCGAGGACTCGCCGCCGCTCGACAAGAAGGTCCCGGCGGCCCCCTCCCCGTTCCGCCCCGCGGGGGCTGGGCGGTTGATCGGCGTCGACCTCGCGCGAGGTCTGGCCATCCTGGGGATGTTCGCCGCGCACGTGGGTCCGGACCCCTCGGTGGGCGGCCCGCTCGGCTGGGCGATGGAGCTGGCCCGGGGCCGGTCCTCGGCGCTGTTCGCCCTCCTGGCCGGGTTCGCCCTGGTCCTGCTCACGGGCCGGCCGGAGCCGCGTACCGGCCGCGCGGGACGGCAGGCCATCGGCCGCGTGCTGATCCGGGCCGGCCTGCTGATCGTCCTCGGGTACCTGCTGACGGACCTGGGCACGTCCATCGACGTGATCCTGTCCTACTACGGGCTCGCCTTCCTCCTCGTCCTGCCCCTGTACCGGTTGCGGGCCCGCACGCTGGCGCTGATCGCGGCGGTCACCGCGCTCGTACTGCCACAGGTCCTGTACGTACTGCGGGTCGCCATCGACAACGGCGGCTGGAGCGATACGGTGATCGCACACGATCCGCTGGCCCGGCTGACCGGCTCGGACGGATTCCTGGAGCTGCTGGTCACCGGCGACTACCCGGTGCTGACGTGGGTGTCCTTCCTCATCGCCGGAATGGCCGTGGCCCGGCTCGACCTGCGGCGGCCCGGCGTGCACGCGAAGGTCGCCGTGTGCGGGGCGGCACTGGCCGTGCTCGGCTACGGCGGCTCCTGGCTGGCCCTGCACCTGGCTCCGGGCGCGCGGGCCGCGATCAGTGCGGCCACGGACGGCGCTCCCACGGCCTCGGCCTGGTGGTCGGACGCGTTGTCCCAGGCGTACGGGGACCAGGTCGTCGACACGCCGTCCTGGTTGCTGGTGGCCGCGCCGCACAGCCAGACGACGTTCTCGATCCTCGGCAACACCGGGGTCGCGCTCCTGGTGCTGGCCACCTGCCTGGCGGTGGTCGAACGGTCGGCACGCGTGCGGTGGGCGGCCACGCCCGTGATCGCCGTGGGTTCGATCTCGCTGACCGCGTACGTCGGCCACATCGTCGCCATCAAGGCCCTGGGCGTCGACGACCTGCCGGACTCCGCCGCCCTACCGGTCCTGCTCTCCTTCGCCGCGGCCGCGATGGTCCTGGCCCTGGCCTGGACCCGGATCTTCCGGCGAGGGCCTCTGGAGGTCCTCGTGCACGCGGCCACCACCCCGGCCCGGCTGATCACCTGAGCGTCAGCGGGGCCACGACGGGTGTGCGGGGGCGGTCCGGCGCCGTCCTCGCACACCGCCGCCGGGGTCAGGGGGTGCCGAGCGTCTGCCGCGGGCGGGCGACCTCGCCATGCTGAGCAGCGACGGCGGCGAGCGTGTCCCGGTTGCCCGGCCCCGCCTCAGGACCGCCTGGCGGCGGGGTGCGCCGGGCACCCGGCAGCTGGTGGACGGCGGCGGCCTTCCGGGCGGGGTTACCGCCCCACTCCTCACGGGAGGGGACTTCCTCGCCCTTCATGAGGAAGGAGTCGGCGGCCAGCACGGCCCCGTCGCCCACGGTGGTGCCGTAGTGGACGAATGCCCCGACCCCGAGGGTCACACCGGCGCCCAGCCTGGCGTGGTCGGACTTGAAGGCGCCGTCCTCCTGGGAGTGGCACTGGATGACCGTGCCGGTGTTGAGGGTGCAGTGGTCGCCGATGGTGACCAGGCCCCGTTCGATCAGGGAGCAGCCGTCGTCGAAGACCCTCCGGCCGATCCTGACGCCGAGGAGCCGCCAGACGAGGTTCTTGAACGGGGTGCCGTTGAAGAGCTGCATGTACCGGTGGGTGGTCAGCTTCCAGAAGCGCTCGTGGCGCCAGAAGGACGGCTCGTAGATCGAGCAGTACAGGGGCTTCAGCGGCCGTACGCGGGTGACGACCCGCTCGACCAGCGCGTAGTAGGCGACGGTGAACATCAGGGTGATCAGGCCGGCCAGGGCGACCGGCGCCACGCCGTGGACGTGGTACAGGTCGACGGCGGTCATCGCCACCAGGGCGGCGACGTGGAAGTGGAACCACTGCATCAGCACGTACAGGAGCGCGGTGAGGGCATTGTGCCTGTTCTTGCCTGCCAGGCGGCGCCGCCGCTCCTCACCGGTGGCGAGGTGGTCGAGCCGCTGGTCACGTTGCACGGTGCGCGGGATCTCGAAGCTCGGCGAGCCGAGCAGGCCGACGCCTTCCCGCGTGGGGCCGTCGATGGGGACCATGACCTTCGTGGCGAGCAGGCAGTTGTCACCGGCGCGCCCGTGCGCGGGGTAGACGATGTTGTTGCCGAGGAAGCTGCCCGCGCCGATCGCCGCCGGGGAGAGGCGGAAGGACGTGCTGGAGAAGTCGGCGTTGATGACGGACAGGCCGTCCGCGACCATCGTGCCGTTGCCCACCTCGCACAGGTAGGGCGTGTCGTGCTTGACCAGCGAGCCGAAGTTCGAACCCGTCTGCTCGACCCGGCGCAGGCCGTACCCGAGGCAGCGCAGGTAGTGGACGATGGCGGAGCTGTCACCGAAGAGCAGCACGAAGAACCTGATGTTGGTCATCCGCGCGAGGGCCCGCTGGACACCGTGGTGGAAGCCGTACAGGGGGTAGGTCCTTCCCGGTTCGATCGTCCGGCGGAGCAGGCGAGGCAGGGCGTTCACCGCCACCAGGGAAGCCAGGAGACCGCCGAAGAAGGCCACGAGCGAGGCGGTCAGTGCGTCGATGTGGAACGCGGGACTGGAGAAGGCGTGCTCAGGGGCCGACACCACGTCCAGCTGCGGCAGGGCGGCGAACAGCGGGGCGAGACCGCCCACCGCCACCGGCAGGTACACCCCGAGCAACAGCACCAATTGTGCGGCTGTGTAGCGGGCCTTGCGCCAAGTGCCGCACGCGAGCGGCTGGACGACCCGGAAATCGGTGCCGCTCGGCTGGGCGGGGGAACCGTGCCAGGAAGCGCCGGCGGGAACGGCCTGGCCGCTGTGGAGCGCGGAGGCGTGGGCGAGCCGGGCACCGTCGCCCATCGAGGTGTCGATGTCCAGGACGGCCTGCTCGCCGACCGTCACGTTCCGGCCGAGCGTCACCGGACCGGTCTCGATCATTCCGGCACGGGCGCGGTAGCAGGAGAAGAGCGCGTCCTTGCGGATGACGGTCCCCTGCCCGACGGTGAGCAGGTCCGTGCACACCGGCACATGGTGCGAGAGGACCACGCTGTCGCGTCCGACACGCGCTCCCAGCGCCCTCAGGTAGAGCACGTACAGCGGGGTGCCGGCGAACAGGCGCATGGGGCTGGTGCGGATCAGGGCCTTCACGCACCAGAACCGCAGGTAGGTGAGGCTCCACACCGGGAAGCGCCGTGGCCGGAAGCGCCCCATCAGGATCCACTTGGCGGCGACGGGCAGGGCGCAGAGACCGGCGAACCCCGCGCCGGCGGACAGCGCGGACCGCAGGTACACACCGGCGAATCCCGAGCCGTCCCGGATCCACTCGTACCCGCGGGTGACCGCGAGGGCGGATACGAAGGACATGCCGAGGAACACGAGCAGCTGGAGCGCCCCGCAGAGCACGTACCGCGCGGTGCCCGTCGCGGCGGGTGCTGCCGCCGCACCGGGTACCTCGGCGCCTGGTCCGGCCGGAGGCTCTTCGGGCCTTTCCACCCGCAGCTCCAGGGCGGCGGCGAGGCCGCGGATGGTGGGATTCCGGTAGACGTCCTTCATCGAGACGGTGGGTAGGTCGTCGCGCTTGCGTACGCGGGCGCAGAAATGAGCCATCAGCAGAGAATCCGCACCCAGGTCGGTGAAGAAATGACCGTCTGCCGGTACCTGCTCGGTTCGCAGGACACCCGCGAGAACTTCGGCAAGAAGTGTCTCGACGCGATTCTCCGCCCTGGATCCCGAAGCGCCGGCCACGCCCTGCGAGCCGGCCGAAGCCGCAGTGGACTGCTCAAAGCTGTTGCAGGTCACGGTCGTTCCTCCTGCCCGTCGGGACAGGAGGAGCTCGCGGATCGTGGCTCGTCATTCCAGTGCATGGTCGTTCACCCACAGTCGGTGCCGCGATATCGGGTCGATGGCAGAGGCGATGACGGAAGTCACCCCTTTTGCCTTCCGGAACGCCTCGCATTCCATTCGGCCCTACCGTTCGGATTCCGTCACGTCACTCCAGTTCGGGGCTTGACATGAAAAGAGGGACTGGATGTGCACGCACCGGTCGGCGGAGCGCCGCGAGCGCCACACCCGTCGTCGCGGAGACGGCCCGGTCAGTTCGCCTGGTCGATGACGTCGCGGAGGTACTGCACGGCGAGCTTCTCGGCGTGAGGGTGACGTTCGATCGCCACTCCGGCCTCCCCGAGCCACCGTGCGTAGAGCGTGACGCCGGCGAGGAGGGCCCGGCCGGCGTCGTGCCGGTCGTCACCGCACAGGGTCGCCCGGAGGTCACGCGCCTCGTCCGGCGCGATGGATTCGAGGTGGCGCACACCGCGGGGGGCTGCACCCACCCGGAGGGCCGCCAGGGGGCCCAGTACGGCCTCGCGCAGGTAGCCGAGGAGGCCGATGACCTCGAACAGTTCACCGCGGCCGAGTTTCGTCGCGCCGTAGTGCACCCAGGTCCAGAACCGGTCCTCGATCCATTGGAGGTCGAACGACGGGGTGGCCGGCGGATGCTCCGCGAGTGAGGTGGCAAGGCGGCCGTCGCGGTCCCACAGGATGTCCGGGTCCTCGGTGCGGTCGGCGAAGTCGGAGCCCCGCACGAACTTGAAGTCGACGTGGAGGAGGGGCGGCCCGACGAGCGTGATGATCAGGCGGGGTTCGCCGACGTGCTCCCCGGTGAATCCGGCCACGAGGGCGGCCCAGCAACCGATCAGCGTGAGACGCTCCGCCATGACCGAGTCGAACGCCTCGTCGTCGATGACCACGATCAGGTCGACATCGGAGTAGATGTCGGGGTGTCCACCGGCGATCGACCCCGCGATGGCAACACCACTGACGCGGTCGTCCCGTTGGATCCGCGGAAGCACGTCGTCGAGGAACCGGCCGTGCAGGGAGGGGACGTCCATGGCAATCCTTCCGATCGGGGCAAAGTCTTGCAACGTAGCAGGCTGTTGGACCGGATCTCCAAGGGAATAACGGCACGGACACCCCGGTGGCGGATCTCCACTCCCCCACGCCGGCACGAGCACGATCGGGCACACTGTCACCACTGTTTCCGCCATCGCCCTCCCCCGCGGCAGGCGAGGGATACGGCGCGCGTTCACCCCGGCTGTCACCTGCATCAGCCGTTGCCCAGAGGCCACTTCCCCCGAATACGGTGCAGACGGATGCACTGAGCACCCACCGCGCGGAACGCATCGTTGCCCCGAGTTTCACAAGGTGGAGGCACCACTCTTCACAGTGAATTCATACATGCATATGATCACGTCGCCCAGGTGACGCCAACCCGCTGCGGTGTGACGCCCCTGGACGGCTGGGGGCGATCGTCCCCTGCCCGGACCCCAACCAGGGAAACCCTTGAAGCGACACCACAGACGCTGGAGCGTGCCGGTCATCGCCGGCGCTTCGGTACTCGCCCTCACGAGCCCGATCACGGCTCAGGCAGCCGCCCCTTCCGACGCTCCCACTCCATCACCCGCATCCGCATCCGCATCCGCATCCGCCGCGGACCATGTGCCCGCGGGCGACCACACCGTCACACTGATCACCGGCGACGTCGTGACCACCGGTCAGGCCGCCCGGGGCGGCGGACAGTCCGGGGGCACCGTCACCGTCCGCGGTGCCGACGGGCTGCCGGCGCGGACCCGCATCACGACGTCGGGCGACGACCTCTACGTCTACCCCGAGTCCGCCCTGCCCTTCCTGGCCCAGGGCACGCTGGACCGGCAGCTGTTCAACGTCACGGACCTGATCGCGGACGGATACGACGACGCGCACCGCGCCCGGCTGCCGCTGATCGTCTCCTACACGCAGCCCGGCGCCGCACGCCGCTCGTCCGCCGTCCCCGAGGGCGCGGCCCGGGTGCGGAACCTGGACAGCATCCAGGGCGCCGCGCTGACCGCGGACCGCTCCCGCGCGGACGACTTCTGGAAGTCCGTGGCCGGGGCGGCGGCGAACGACGGCGCCCGGGCCCAGAACGCCCAGCCGTCCTTCGGCGGCGGCATCTCGCACATCTGGCTCGACGCCCCCATCCACGCCGACCTCGCCGACAGCACCACGCAGATCGGCGCCCCGCAGGTCTGGCAGGGCGGTGACACCGGGCAGGGCGTGGACGTCGCCGTCCTCGACACCGGCGTCGACGCCGGCCACCCGGACCTGGCGGACCGCATCGCGACCCGCCAGAGCTTCGTACCGGACGAGAACACCGACGACCACGCCGGACACGGCACCCACGTCGCGTCCATCATCGCCGGAACCGGTGCGGCCTCCGGCGGCAAGGAGAAGGGCGTCGCCCCGGGCGCCCGCCTGAGCATCGGCAAGGTGCTGGACAACCACGGCAGCGGACAGATCTCCTACGCCCTGGCCGGCATGGAGTGGGCGGCCGTCGACCGGCGCGCCAAGATCATCAACATGAGCCTCGGCACCAGCCAGGTGTCCGACGGAACCGACCCGATGAGCCAGGCCATCGACCGGCTCAGCGCCCAGACCGGCGCGCTGTTCGTGGTCGCCGCAGGCAACTTCGGTGAGGATCCGAACACCATCGTCGCACCGGGGGCGGCCACCTCGGCGCTGACCGTGGGCGCGGTCGACTCCACCGACTCGCTCGCGTCGTTCTCCAGCAGGGGCCCCCGTATCGACGGCGCGCTGAAGCCGGAGATCACCGCCCCCGGCGTCGACATCCTGGCGGCCAACTCCCAGTTCGACGGGAACGACCAGGGCTCCTACCAGTCCATGAGCGGCACGTCGATGGCCACACCGCACGTCGCGGGCGCCGCCGCCCTGCTGGCCGCGGCCCATCCGGACCTCACCGGGAGCCAGTTGAAGGACCTGCTGGCCAGCAGTTCCCGGCAGACCCCGACGTACGACGCCTTCGAGGCCGGCAGCGGCCGGCTGGACGTCGCCGCGGCGGCGCGGGCCGGGGTCTTCGCCTCGGCGACCGCCTTCGCGGCCCAGTACAAGGGCGGCGCCCTCCAGCGCCCGGTGACGTACACCAACGTCACCGACGCGCCGGTCGCGCTCTCGCTGTCCGTCGACGCGGCGCACGCCCCGTCCGGGATGTTCCGCCTGTCGGCCTCCCAGGTGGTCGTCCCCGCGCACGGCTCCACCCAGGTCACGGTGACGATCGACGGCTCGGCGGGCACCGCCAAGGAGCACTACTCGGGCCAGGTGCTCGCGACGGACACGGCCGGCAGGGCCGTGGCGCACACCGCCGTCTCCCTCGGCTTCGCGACGATGCACAAGCTGACGCTGACGTTCAAGGACTCCGAGGGCAATCCCACCTCCGGCGACGTCATGCTGATCAAGGCAGGGAGCAAGGACCCCGTCCCGGTGGGTGTCGGCCCCTCGGGCACCGTGGAGATCTTCGTGCCCGACGACGTGTACTCGGCCCTGTCCTACCAGGAGGTCCAGGGCGTCCACGGTCCCCATTCCAGGGGCCTGGCGCTGCTCGGCGACCCCGACGTGCTGGTGGACCGGGACACCACCGTCACGTTCGACGCCTCCAAGGTCAAGCGCATCGACATGACCACCCCGCAGCGCAGCGACGTGACGTTCCAGAAGCTGGGCTACAACCGCGTCATGAACGGCGTGAGGTCGGGTCTGTCGGCCGAGAGCGTCTACTACGACAGCATCTGGGCGCAGCCGACCACCCACAAGGTCACCCACGGGGACTTCCAGCTGACCGCCCGTTGGCGCGCCGAGAAGCCGGCGCTGGCGGTCTCCACCCGCACGACCGAGTTCACCGGCATCCTGCGCCAGGAGGGCATCACGCCGCTGGCCAGGGGCACCTACAAGCTGCCGCTGGTCTTCGCCGGCCAGGGGTCGAGCGAGGACTACGCCCACCTCGACGCGCGCGGCAAGGCCGTGGTGGTCCGCCACAGCGACGACGTCAGCGACCTCGACCAGGCGGCCAACGCGATCGCCGCGGGCGCCGAGCTCATGCTGGTCGTGGAGAACGGCTACGGCCGCCCGGTGCGCTCCTACGCACCGCTCGGTCAGCGGCCCGTCGCACTCGACGTCGGCCTGCTCGGCACCGAGGAGGGCGAGAAGCTCATCCGGCAGGCCAAGGACGGCGGGGCCAGGATCACCGTCGACTCCGAGACCGCGAGCCCGTACGTCTACGACCTCGCGCACGCCTGGCAGAACGAGATCCCGTCGAAGATGACGGTCAAGGGCGACACGAAGAACCTCGCCCGGATCGACGTCACCTTCGCGAGCCCGAAGCCGGAGGTTCCCGGCGCCGAGTTCCGCTTCGAGTGGCTGGACGGCGTCGACTGGTCCTCCGGGCCCATCATGCCGGAGCCCGCGAACGGCCAGCGGACCGACTGGGTGTCCACCGACGGTGTCCGCTGGCACCAGGAGGCGTTCGCCGAGTCCATCGGGTTCGAGGAGGGAGCAAAGACCGCCTACCGGGCCGGCAGCAGGCAGTCCGAGGAGTGGTTCAAGCCGATCCAGCGCCCCTTCCTGAACGACGCCTTCTTCAACAACCTGCCGCCCACCCGCAACGGCAGCCTCCTGTACATCGACATCCCGGCCTGGGGCAGCGGCAACCACGTCGGGTGGAACCAGGACCCGGCCGTGACCCAGCAGCAGACGCTGTACCAGGGCAACACCCAGCTGGGCCAGGGGAACTTCACGAACGTCTGGGGAGACGCCCCCAGCCGCGGCAAGCTGCCGTACAAGCTGGTCGTCACCGGTGAGCGGGACGTGACCTACACCCCGTACTCCTCCCGTACGCGCACCGAGTGGGACTTCACGTCGGCGCAGCCGACCGATGCCGCCACCGTGGTGCTGCCGCTGGTGCAGCTCGACTACCGGATCGGCACCGACGCGGCAGGCCGCGCCGGGCGGCACGACACCCTGTCCGTCACCGCCGCCCACCTGCCGGGCGCCAGCCTCGCCGGCAAGCTCGGCGCGGTCGGCGTGGAGCTGTCCTACGACGACGGCCGGACCTGGCACAAGGCCGCCTGCGGCAGCGACGGGCGGCTCCGCCTGGACGCCCCGAACAGGGCGCCCTTCGTGTCGCTGCGGGCGAGCGCGAAGGACTCGGCGGGCAACTCGGTGCGCCAGACGGTGATCCGGGCCTTCGGCCTGCGCTGAGGCGCGGCCGTTCACCGCACCCGCCACGGGTGCGGCCGGTCCGTCCGCGGTGGTTCGACCACCGCGGACGGACCGCGCACACGCTCGCGGACGACACGACCTAGCGGACCGCCGCGGGTGGCTCGCCCGACAGCAGGGCCGTGCCGAGCGGGGTGAGGCTGTGGAGGACGGCGATGCCGATCCGGGTCGTGCGCACCAGCCCTGCGTCGCGCAGGACGCCGGCGTGCTGGCTGGCAGTCGCGAGCGAGACCCCGAGCCGCTCGGCGAGCGCGGTGGTCGTCGCCGGATCGCGCAGGGCCTGGAGAACGGCTGCCCGGGTCCGCCCCAGCAGCTGTCCTAGGGCGGCCCCGGGCGGGGCGCCCGGGTCGGTGGGGGGCTCCTGCAGGTGCATCGGGTAGGCCAGCACGGTCGGTTCGCCGGGCTGGTACCTGATCATGGGGCCGGTCGCGAACCAGGAGGGCATGAGCAACAGGCCCCGGCCGCAGAGCGGGATGTCATACGTGTTCCGGGACGGCAGGTGGAGCACCGGCGGTTGCCAGCGCCAGGTGGGGCCGAGCGTGGTCAGCAGGGCGTCGACGCCGCCGCGTAGCAGCATCTCGGCCCGCAGGGCGCGGTCCCCCGCGCCGTCGGTGCGGACCCGCGGCCACAGCGGGGCGATCGAGGAGGCGAAGTAGCTCCGCAGGTCGGCCGTGAGGACGCGCCGTGCGGCGGCCGATCCGGCCGCGAGTTCGAGCGACCAGCGGCTGGGCGGCTCCTGCGCGCCGCCCCGGCCGCCAGGGGCCCGTGGGAGCCGCAGGTCCTCGGCGATGCGGGCGGCGGGGGTGCGCCCGGCCAGGTCGACGGCCGTGGCGAGGTCCCCCGCGGCGGGCTGGAGCAAGAAGTCGGGCACGTGGCCGTCTCGGGGCACCAGGTCGAGCAGGACCCCGGCGCGGTCGGCGAAGCTGCCGTTCACCTGGCGGCGCCACCGCCCGGCGGCAGGGTGCGCCCGGCCCGCTCCGGCGGTCGCGGTGCGCAGGCCGCGCACGCTGAGGACCGCCTCCCACAGGGCGTTGGGCGCCGGGGCGAGCGTGATCCGGCACAGGTCGGCGGCGTCGAAGTGTAAGCGGATCACGCCGACCGATTATCGGCCAGTCGGAGCCTTTCGCCTAGACGTGAAAGGCGATGCGGCCGCCGTACTGCCCCGGGCAGGCTCTCGGACGTCCCCGCGTCGCGGGGGCGTCCACCACGCACCCGGAGGTAGCCACGATGCCCGGCTCCACCCGACTTCCGCGGCTCGGCGCCGCGGCCTTGCTGGCCGGCCTCGCGGCCCTGCCCGCCGCCCCTGCCACCGCGCACGAACTGCCGCGCACCTACGTCGTCTCCGAGGCTCGCGGGGTGCTGCCGGAGGGGATCGCGATCGACCGCGACGGCACGATGTACGTGTCCTCCGACGGCACCGGCGCGCTGTACCGGGGCGACGTACGCGCCGCGCACCTGCGGTCATTCCGCGCTGACGGCCTGGCGAACCGCCCTAGCACGCTGGGGGTGCACACCGACGGCCGGGGGCGGGTGTACTCCGTCGGGGGAGGCGAACTGACCGTCCACGACCATCGGGGCCGACTGCTCGCCACGCGCACCGCGCAGGGCGGTCCGCTCGGCGCGCCGGACCTGAACGACCTGGTGATCACCGACGACGCCGTCTACGTCACGGACTGGGCCAACCCCGTGGTGTACCGGGCCGCCCTCCGCCATGGCAGGCTCGGGCCCCTGGAACCGTGGCTGGACATCCGCTCCGCCTTCCCGCAGTTCCCCGCGCGGTACTGGCTGCTCAACGGCATCGTCGCGGACCGGTCGGGCAGCACACTGCTGGTGGCGTCCAACGGGACCGAGGCGGTGTGGCGGGTGGACGTCGCCACCGGTGAGGTCGTCCAGCTCGATCTGGGCGGCGTGTCCTTCGGGGCCGATGGGATGCTGCTACGAGGGCGGACGCTCTACGCCGTGCTCAATTACGGCGCCCCGAACGGCGTCTACATCGCCGAACTTGACCAGGGTCTGCACGCCGGCACGGTGACGCACCGCATCACCGGCGAGCCTTTCGACCTGCCCACCACCCTGGCCCGCCACGGCTGCCGGCTCTACGTCGTCAACAGCCAGAACGACGACCCGCCGGGACAGCCCCCGTACACCGTGAGCGCGGTCGACGACCCGGTGTGCGCGGAGGCTGCCCCGTAGCCGCGCCTCGCGTCACGGTACGGGCCGGGTGCGGTCTTCCCTCAGCGGCGGAGGCGGCCCGTCCACCAAGGGATGGGCCGTCGATCAGATCTGCCGGACGCGGAGAAGAAGGAGTTCACCAGCAGGCCACGGGCCTGCGGCGTCTCGTGACAAGCCTGTCAGCCCCTGAACTCATGCAGTTGATCACTCGCTGCGGCACAGCCTGATGAGCGGCAGCGTCCCTGTACGGAGCGAGCGCTGCGCTCGGCATGAGTCAGGCCGTGCCGGACGCTCGGCGGTGCGATCGGCGCTGCACTGGGGCAGGCTGAATGCATGCGGTCACCGTCCTGCTCGTCTCCCGGGCCGGGAGCGGGCGGCCACAGCAGGCTCCTCCTGGCACTCACGCAGGCTGTGCCCTTCGTGATAGCGCTGGGCGTGCTGGGGATCGAACTGTCACCTGCGCATTTCCTGATGACCGGCCCCCTCCTCACCGCCGTGCCGGCGCTGGCAGCACTGACGATGGGCCCGAAGGGCACCCTGTCGGCGGCGGCTGCTGCCTTGGTCGTCAACGTGACCACGGCCACCTACAACCATGCGTGGGGAACCCATCTGGTCTTCGGCAACCTCGTGGGTCTGCTGGTGGTGTCGGTGGCCAGTGTGATGCTGAGCAAGGCGGTGCGTGCGCGTCGGCGCAGCGAGCTCGATCAGGTTCGCCGTATCGCCGTGGCGGCACAGGACGTCATCCTGCGGCCTGTTCCGGCGCGGCTGGGTCCGGTACGGACGGCCAGCTTGAGCCTCGCGGCGGGGACGGGCGCGCAGGTCGGCGGTGATCTGTACGAGGCGGTGCTGACACGCTACGGCGTCCGTCTGATCGTGGGAGACGTCCGCGGCAAGGGCCTGAATGCCATGCGGGCGGTCGCGGTGGCGCTGGGCGCCTTCCGGGAAGCCGTGCACTACGAGAACGACCTGGTGGACGTCATGGACCACTGTGGGGCCGCGCTGCTGCGGGAGGCGGACGTGCCGGGGGCGTTCGAGCCAGAAGTCGCCCTGGAGGGATTCACCACCGCCCTACTGGCCCAGATCCCGGGCACCCCGGGCGAACATGTGGTGGAGCTGATCAACCGTGGCCACCCGCCGCCGCTGCTGCTCCACCAGGGCACAGTGCAAGCCCTGACGCCGTCCTGCCCGCTGCCGCCCTTCGGCCTGGAAGACCTCTACACCGGACCTCCGCCCAAGGCGGAGAGCCATCCGTTCCTCCCCGGCGACCGGATGCTGCTCTACACCGACGGCGTCATCGAAGCCCGCAACCGCGACGACGAATTCTTCGCTCTGCCCGAGGCCATGGAAGCGCTACACGCCGCCACCCCGGAGGAGTTCCTGGCACGACTGCACCAGCGGCTGCTCCACCACACCGAGGGCCACTTGAGCGACGACGTGGCAGTGATCCTTGTCGACCTCCCCGGCGGCGACTCCGACGATCCGACCCACCGGGAAGGAACGAGCTGACCACTGAGGTCCGCCGCGTAAGGTGCCGGCGTTGGACGGCTCGCCGTGCTGCGGGCGATCTCAGGCCGGCCGACTACGCGCTCGGCTTGATGTAGTCGAGCTCGAACGCCGAGCGGTGTTCGGTGATGAACTCCTCGACCGTCGTGAGCGGCTGCCCGTTGATGCGCGGGGCCGTATCAGTGATGCCCGCCAGGCGGCCCTCCTGCTGGTCGAGGGTCACAGCCTCGAAGTGCTTGAGCTTCGCCATGTCCTGCCCGATACCGAGCATTTCCAGGAAGGTGGCCACGGTGACCTGCTCGAACGGAAGGTCCTTGCCCAGCACCCGGCCGACCTCGGCCGCGAGCTCTTCGTGGCTGTATTCCACAGGGCCGGTCAGGGCGTAGACCCGCCCACCGTGCTCTTCGGGCGAGGCGAAGATGTTGGCAGCGGTCAGCGCGATGTCGCGGCCCGCGATCGGGGCGAAGCGGCTCTCCTTGTCGAACGGCATCGCGTAGCGGCCGTAGCGGATCAGCCCGGAGATGTAGAGCAGCCACTGCATGAAGAACGTGACCCTCAGGTGAGTGGTGGGGACTCCCGACCAGTCGAAGATCTGCTCGGAGAGCCAGTGGTTCTGCGTGGCCTTGCTGCGTGCGTGGGGGCGGGACTGGAAGTGCGACATGTTCACGATGAGCTCGAGGTCCTCCTCCTTGGCGGCCTGAGCGAACATCACCGCGGCCTCCACCAGTCCCTCACCGAGCGGGTAGTTGAAGTAGGCGCGCTGGACGCCTTCCATGGCCCTACGGACGTCGCGGAGGTCGAGCAGGTCTCCGAATACGACCTCGGCGCCCTTGTCGCGCAGCCGCTGTGCCCGCTCGTCGTCCGTGCGGACCATGGCGCGCACGTGGAAGCCCTCCGTGAGCAGGTAGTCGACCATCGGTCGGCCGGTCTCCCCGTTGGCTGTCGTGATCAAAATCGTGGTCATCGATTCTTCGCCTCTTCTTCGCCGGTGTTGCCGGTGCGGGCTCGGGATCCCCGGTGGCACGCGGGCAAGGCCGGTGTCCGGAGGTCCGTCACCTACCGAGGAGGAAACCCCCACGCTGGACAGCACTGCCTGCGGCCGGACCTACAACAATAGATTACATATGGCATCTAAATGGGGCAAGGGCGACGAGCCGCTCCGCGAAATCACGCACCCCGCCGTCGGGCCGTGACGCCCTCTACTGCCGGTCGTTGAATCCTGGGAACGAGACACACCCCCAGCACGGGACCCCGGCCGCCATCTGCCGGGGTCCCGTGCCGTGCCGGAACGCGCCGGCGCAACGGAACCGTCACCGCGCGTGTCGTGTCTTCCCTCGTGGCCGTAGGCCGTCCGAGGGTTTCTTCCGCCCCTTGGGATGCCCGTTAATATGACCATCCAGTGGGGCCAGGCCGTGCCGCACACAAGCGAGCAGCCGCCCTTGCACATGAGGTGACCCGATGACGTCAGTGCCGGTCTACGCGATGTACGTAATCGTCGCGGCGTTGTACGTCCATGCCCTGGTCGACTGCATCAGGACCCCTGCCGCACGGATTCGAACCCTGCCCAAGGTGGGCTGGCTGGTCATCATGGTCCTGTTCCCCATCGTGGGCGCCATTGCCTGGCGAAACCTGGGCAAGCGGCCCGCTCCTGTCGAGGTCCGGCCCTCCACCGCCTGAGTCGACTGCTCGCGCTGATCACAGCCCTTCGCTGCCGGGGGGGGATCAGCCTTCGAACTCGGAGGCGTCCAAGAGGTGCGGACCGTTGTTCCGGACGCTGTTGACCTTCAGTGACACGGGCCTGACCGACAGGTGGCCATCGGCGGGCGCGGTCAGCAGGGCGCGGAGTTCGTCGGGGTCCTGGTGCTCGGGGTCGAGCCAGGCGTCGTAGTCGGCGGCCGCGATGGTCAACGGCATCCGAGGGTGGACCCGGCCGGCGGCGTCGGTCGCCTCGGTGGTGATGATCGTGCACGTGGCCAGCCAGGCGCCCGGGTCGTCGTCACCGACGACCGCCTTGTTCCGCCACCACTCGTACAGGCCCGCGAAGGCCATGCCCTGGTCACTGCCCTCCGGGCTGACGAAGTAGGGCTGCTTGTGCGCCTTCTTGTCCTCGGTGGACGGGACGGGCACCCACTCGTAGTAGCCGTCGGCCGGCAGCAGGCAGCGGCGCTTGGTGAAGGCACGGCGGTAGGCGGGCTTCTCGTGGACCGTCTCCATCCGCGCGTTGATCATCTTGGAACCGATCGCCGGGTCCTTCGCCCAGGACGGGACCAGACCCCACCGCAGCGGCCGCAGCTGCCGCTCCAGCGCCCCGGTCTCCCGGTCGACGCCCTCGAAGACGCTCCACACCTGGTTGGTCGGGGCGACGTTCCAGTTCGGCGCCACGAGGGCTTCGGGGTTCCATTCGGTGACCCGGAACTGCTTCACCAGGTCCTCGGGGCGTCGGGTGGAGACATAGCGGCCGCACATGCCGACCAGCCTGCCACGTTTCCCTGGGATACCTGTGCGAACCCTGGATGTCGGGGCCCGGTTCAGGTGGCGGCTCCTGCACTGCCCTCCGCTTGGTCCGGTTGCGACGCCGGGACGGCGCGTGAAGGTCAGGAGACCTACGGGTGCGGGCTGTCCGTCGGCCTGTCGGGTGCCGTGCCGGCGGAATCGGTGCGTGAGAGTGCGGCAAGGAGCTGCAGTTTCTCGTCGCTGTCGCCGCCCTTGTCGGGGTAGTAGACGACGAGGATGACATCGCCGATCGCGAGTTTGTCGCGGTGGAGGCGTAGTTCACCGACGACGGGGTGGTTCACCGTGGTCGTGCCACCGTCCAGAGTGCGGACGTCGTGCCGGGCCCAGAGGGTGCGGAAGCGCCGGCTGGACAGTGCGAGCTCGCCGACGAGCTCGACGAACCGGGGGTCGTCGGTGTCGTCCCCGATGGTGGTGCGAAGGGCGGCGACGAAATCGGCGGTGGCTTTCGTCCAGTCCTGCTGGAAGGCTCGCTCCTCGGGATCGAGGAGAAGCGAACGAAGCCGGTTCTGGCCGGGCTGCAGGCGGGGGGAGAGCGCGACGGCCATGGGGTTGGAGGCCAGGACATCGAACGCGCGTCCTTCGACGAACGCGGGGATCTGCAGGTGGGCGAGCAGCTCGTGCACCCGCGCCGGCACGTGCTCGGGCCGGCTGCGGCGCGGCGCCCTGGGGCGTGCCGCCGCGAGGCCGAGCAGATACGTCCGCTCGATGTCGTCGAGCTGCAGGACGCGTGCCAGTGATGCGAGGACCTGCGGCGAAGGGTTCCTGTCGCGGCCCCGTTCCAGGCGCAGGTAGTAGTCCGGGCTGATTCCGGCGAGCAGGGCGACTTCCTCACGGCGCAGGCCCGGGACGCGGCGGTTGCCGCCGGGCGGGAGCCCCGCTTGTGCCGGGGAGACCAGCTCGCGCCGGGCACGAAGGTAGCTGCCGAGCCGGTTGCCGGATTCCTCGTCCTTCATATCGACACCGTAATGCGGTGGGCGTGCCTCAGAGGGGGCCCTGGCAGGACCAGGGAAGAAGGGGGCCCTGCCTCATTCAGCGGATGCCGTCGAGACTTCGGTTGCGCTGCTTCGAAAGAGACAGCGGACATCACTGTCTGCGCCGCGGCCTAGCGCCGTTGGCGCCCTGCACCGAAGGGAGGATCCCGTGGATCTCTCCAATCGCACCGTTCTCATCGTCGGCGGGACCTCGGGAATCGGCCGAGAGCTGGCCCGCCGGTTTGCGGCGGCGGGCAGCACGGTGGCCGTCGGCGGGCGCAGCCCGCAGGCGCTCTCCGACCTCGCCGCCCAAGGCTTCGCCACGTTCGACATCGACGTCACCGACAGTTTCTCCGTAACGACTGCCCGTGACGCCGTGCTGGCCCGGTACCCCGAGCTGGACACCGTGGTGACGATGTCGGGCGTCATGCTCCTGGAGAATCTGCGCGACCCCGCGCACTTCGAGGCGACGGAGACGACGATCGACACCAACCTGCTCGGCACCATCAGGGTCATCGACGCCTTCACCCCGCACCTGGTCCGGCGGGGCGCCGGCACCTTCATCACGGTCACGTCCGGCATCGCCTTCCTGCCGTTCCCGCCCATGCCCAGCTACGCCGCGTCGAAGGCCGCGGTGCACGCCTACTCCGAGGCACTGCGCGCGCAGCTCGCCGGCACAGGTGTCGGCGTCGTGGAGCTCGTTCCCCCGGCCGTCGCCACTGCGGGCCAGGAGAAGGTGAACCCGCACGCGCTGCCGCTCGACGACTTCGCCACCGAGGTCATGCAGCTGCTCTCCGAGGACCCCACCCCCAACGAAGTCCTCGTGAAGGGCGTCCTCATGCACCGCTGGGCCGAGCGCGACGGCACCTACGACGGCCTCGTCGCACAGCGCTCCCAGGCCCTGACCATGCTCCCCGGCCGCGAAGACTGACGCCCGCCCTTCCAGTAACTGCCGCCTTCATGACGGTCGCGCGGACAGGGCGCCGCAGGATCAGGCCTCATCGAGGGCATCGTGCCCTCAGCGCTCAGGACGGCGCTCCTAGCCACCGAGGGTCTTGACCAAGGCGTCCAGGCCGTCACGGTAGATGCCCGTGAAGAGGTCGACGACCTCCTCGTCCGTGGCTCCGCTCGGAACGAAGCGGCCGGACCAATGGACTTCGGCGGCGTTCTCGTTGCCGCTGATCCTGTAGACCCGCAGGGTCGACAGGTAGTCGACGACCGGGAAGGGCGCCTGCAGGATGTGGTAGGTGTAGTACCGCTGCTCCTCGTCGAACGCCATCAGCCGCTCCACGATGGGGTCACCTTCGGGGTTCTTCAGGTGCCGCACTCGACCACCTTCCGAGAAGGTGCTTTCGGGGATGTACGGCAGCCAGTCGGGCAGCGATCCGAACCCGCCGATCACTTCCCAAACGCGTGCGGGAGAGGCCGGGACGACCCTGCTCACCGATGTGGATGCCATGTCGCTCCTCCAGGACTCGTTGGACGCCTGTTGACGGCGATGCGACCTACGCCCCGCCCGGCAGGGGCGCTATGGGGCTGACCAGGCCGGAGGCACGCAGATCGGCCCAGAACTCGGCGGGCACCTTCTCGTTGAGCGCGGCATGGTCTTCAACGGTGTGGGCGGGCTGGGTCGCGCCCGGGATCACTGCGTCGGCGACCGGGTGCGCCAGCGAGAAGTGCAGGGCGGCGGCCTTGATGGTCACGCCGTGCCTGTTGGTGAGTTCCTTCAGCCGCTCGACCTTTGCCACGATCTCGGGCGGGGCAGTGACGTACTCGAAGTGGGTGCCGTCGGCGAGGATGCCGGAGCTATAGGGACCTCCTACGACCATGCCGACGCCTTGCTCCTCTGCCATGGGCAGCAGTCGCTGCAGGGCGTGCGCATGGTCGAGCAGGGAGTAGCGACCGGCCAGCAGGAACCCATCCGGTTGTGGCTCTTCGAGCGGCTTGGCGACTGGACTTGTTGAGCCCCACCTTCTGCGTCCGACCGGGAGCCGACAGCAGACGGCGGTCGTACAGGGTGCGAAGGCGCCTCGTCCCTTCCACGGCTACCGCCGGCACCGCGTCGAACATGCCGCAACCCTCGGCACCGATGTGCGGACCGTCCGCCGCGACCACGGCTTCTTGGCTGCACCGCTCCACCCGACCGTGGTTCTCCGCGCGAAAGTGGCGGGTGCTCCGGCGGCGCACGCACCACCCCCGAGGGAAGCACGGCTCCCTCGGCGCACTTCGTCCCGGATCATCGTGAAAGCCCGGCTTTCGTATTGCTGCAGGACTGCATGAGAATGACACCCCGCGGCTTGTTGATGACAGATTTCGGGACCGCTTGTTCCGCTGCCCGGCGGGGGCTCGAGGTCGTTCCGTGGCATCGCCCCGCGTACCGCTTCCGGTTCAGCATGTGCCCCCGTAAGACACCCGCCGGGCACACCACGACCTCCGCCGGATCCCGGCACACACGCGCCCCGCGCTCACAAACCCGAGCGCGGGGCGTACCCGTGAGCACGCCAGCAAGGCGGGAACCCACACCGCACAGACCGAAAGTTCACCGGGACGCCGGTCACCCCGACGACCACGCCACGCCACGCCACGACGGCAACGCGCCCTCATCCGCCGCAAGACGGGCCTGCCGGCGGCCGCCGACGACACCTTGTCTGCCTCCTGACAGCTGTGGTTGAGTAACACGGGAAACAACTGAAACGATTCATTGCCGGCTTGCGTGCGCGCCGCATGCCGAAGCGTGTGTCATCGATGGGAGCAAGCGTGAGGAAGCGAAGAATCGCTGCCGGGCTGGTGCTGTCACTCGCGGCGGCGTGGGGGCTGGAAGCGGCGCCGGGCGCGGCAGGAGCGCCCGTCCCGGAGCTCCAACAGGGCCCGGCCGCAGGCGGGTCGGCGCTCGCGGTGAGCGGGCTCGAGGTCGAGCACCAGGTCCAGCCCCTGGGAGTCGACGTCCCCCGGCCGAGGCTGAGCTGGCACGTGGCACCGGGCCATGGCGCAGCCGGTCGCACCACCGCCGGGCAAGTGGCCTACGAGGTCGAGGTGTCCACGTCCCGCGGCGGCCGGGCGGATGTCTGGAACAGCGGACGCGTGCGCTCTTCCCGGTCCTTCGACGTCGCGTACGACGGCCCCGCTCTCGCGTCGCGTTCGGGCTACTACTGGCGTGTACGCGTCTGGGACGGGTCCGGAAAGGCGTCGCCGTGGAGTGGCGAGGCGCGATTCGAGACGGCCTTCGTCAACCCCGGTGACTTCCGCGGGAATTGGATCGGGGCCCACGACAAGGCGCCCTCACTGCGGCTCGACGACGCGAGCTGGATCTGGTACCCCGAGGGCGACCCGGCCGACTCGGCTCCCGCCGGGACGCGCTATGTGCGCCGGAGCTTCGACGTGCCCGCCGACGCGCAGATCACCTCGGCGGAGCTGCAGCTCACCGCAGACGACCGCTTCTCGCTGTACGTCAACGGCACCGAGGTGGCGAGCTCTCCACGCGTCGCGGACTCCTGGAGGACGGCGAGCGTGATCGACATCGCCCCCTACCTGCACGCGGGCAGCAATGTGCTGGCGGTCGAGGCGACGAACACCAATCAGGGACCGGCGGGCGTGCTCGGAAGCCTGCACTTGCAGGGGGCAGGCTCGCCCGCCGACATCGTCACCGACAGCGGCTGGAGGGCCTCGTCCTCCGCCGGCGACGGGTGGGAGCAGCCCGGGTACGACGACACGGCGTGGCCGAACGCGCGCGTGGCCGCACGTTACGGCTCGGGCCCCTGGGGCCGGTCGGTGTCGGCGCCGCCGCCGCCCGAGACGCTGCTGCGCGACGAGTTCACGGCGAAGAAGCACGTGGCGTCGGCGCGCGCCCACATCGCGGGCCTGGGCTACAACAAGCTCTACCTGAACGGCCGGCGCATCGGCGACCGGGAACTCGAGCCCGGCTTCACGGTGTACGACAAGACGGTCCTGTACTCGACGTACGACGTCACCGACGCCCTGCGCACCGGTGGCAACGCCATCGGGGTCAGCCTCGGGCGCGGCTTCTACGCGATGACCGACCCGGACGAGTGGAAGGCGTCGTCCTGGTGGGGCGAGCCCAAGCTCAAGCTGGAGCTGGACATCACCTACACCGACGGTACGCACCAGCAGGTGGTCAGTGACGACTCGTGGAAGGTGTCCGACGGGCCGACGACCACCCAGTCGCTCTGGTTCGGGGAGGCCTACGACGCCCGCCTGGAGCAGTCCGGTTGGAACGGTGCCGGCTTCGACGACGGCACCTGGCGCCGTGCGCTGACGGTCGACGGCCCGAAGGGCACGCTCCGCTCGGAGAGCTTCCCGCCCGTCAAGGTGACCGACCACCTGAAGGCCGAGCACACCAGCACCCCGGCCGACGGCACGCACGTCTACGACTACGGCAGCCCCACCGCCGGCTGGGCGCGCATCGGGGTCCAGGGACCTGCTGGGGCCACGGTCACCGTCACCTACGGCGAGAAGTTGCGCGCCGACGGCACTGTCGACAACACCGGCGCCTTCGGACTGGGCCTGCAGAAATACTCGTACACCCTGAAGGGCGATGGGGTGGAGCACTACCAGCCGAGCTACAGCTACGCCGGTTTCCGCTACGCCCAGGTCGTCGTCCCCCAGGGGGTCGCCCTCCGGTCGGTCGACGGGATGAGGGTGCACACGGCGGTGGCGTCCACCGGCGACTTCACCAGCTCCAGTGACCTGCTGAACCGCTACCAGGACGCGCAGGCCGACACGATCCTCAACAACCTGCACTCGATCCCGACCGACACGCCCATGTACGAGAAGCGGCCCTACACGGCCGACGGGTTCCTGTACGCCGACTCGGCGATCGCGAACTTCGACATGCAGAACTTCTACGACAGCTGGCTGCGCTCACACCGCGACGACCAGAACGACGACGGGTCCATCGGACCCACGGTGCCCACCACCGAGTCGGGCAAGCAGGTCAAGGATCCGATCTGGTCCGCCAGTTTCATCCTCGGTGCCTGGGACCTGTACTGGTATTACGGCGACACCAAGGCGGTCGCCGACAACTACGACGGCATGAAGGCCTGGCTCGAGCACTACGAGCACGACATCGCCGGCACCGGCGGCATCTACACCGGCTTCAGCTACGGCGACTGGCTCTCCCCGGAGGGCGCCAACGCGCCGGAGGGCACCCGGCTGTCCGGAACCGCGTACATCTACCTCACCGCGACGCGGCTGGCGACGATGGCGAAGGCGCTGGGCCACGACGCGGACGCCCGTCACTTCCGCGCCTTCGCCACACAGGTCAAGGACACCTTCAACGCCACGTTCTACGACCAGGACAAGGAGGCCTACTACGACGACGAGGCCGCGGGCTACCGGCAGACGTCGAACCTGCTGCCGCTGAGCTTCGGCCTGGTGCCCGAGGAACACCGCCGAGCCGTGGTCGACAACCTCGTCGAGGACATC
Source organism: Streptomyces sp. PA03-5A (assembly GCF_033792725.1). NCBI lineage: Bacteria > Bacillati > Actinomycetota > Actinomycetes > Kitasatosporales > Streptomycetaceae > Streptomyces > Streptomyces sp. PA03-5A. The sequence goes on from NZ_JARAVL010000014.1 coordinate 140,340, forward strand.
CACGCCCGCGGCGACCACCTGGATACCGGCGCGCTCGGCACCAAGGCGCTCCTTCCGGTCCTCACCGACGCCGGGCATGCCGACCTGGCCTACACGGTGGCGACCAACCCGACCTACCCCGGCTGGGGCTACTGGTTCGAGGGCCTGGGTGCCACGACCATGTGGGAGGAGTGGAACGCGAACTCGCGCTCGCACGACCACGCCTTCATGGGCACGGTGGACGACTGGCTCTACCAGGACGTCGCCGGCATCGAACCCGCCGCGCCCGGCTACACGAAGGTGACGATCAGCCCGCACGCCGTCGGCGACCTGACGCACGCCTCCGCCCACGTCGAGTCACCGCTCGGCCGGATTGCGTCGTCGTGGACCCGTTCGCACGGACGCTTCACCCTGCGCGTCGACGTCCCGGTGGGGGCGACCGCCGAGGTCCTCGTACCGGTGAGCGGCGGGCAGACGGTGCACGCACCCGCAGCCGCAGCGGCCGGCGAACGCAGCGGCGGCACCGCCCGCTTCACCGTCGGCCCGGGGACCCACCTGTTCCGCGTCACGGGGTAGGTGCGATGTCCCAGGTCGTCGGTGACACACGCCGGATGACGGAGAGGCGAGGACCGTCTCGGTTCGGTGGGCATTGCGACAATCCACCGCCGGCCGGTGAGGTCCTCGCCGCGCCCCGCGCTCACGAACCCGAGCGCGGGGCGCACCCGCGGGCACTCCAGCCCGGCGGGGACCCACGCGGCCGGACGCGGCGTCAGACGTTGGCGTAGCCGGGGATGCCGGCTTTGATGCGCTCGAGTTCGCGTACGTCGGAGATGCCCTGGAGGTCGTGGCGGGGGGTGTAGGGGGCTTCCAGGCGGTGGGCTTCCTCGTCGGTGATGTCGAGGTCGAGGGACGCGACGGCGTCGTCGATCTGCCGGATGGTGCGGGCGCCGACGACGGGGGCCGCGACGACGGGGTTGCGGCGCAGCCAGGCGAGGGCGATCTGTGCGCGGGTGCGGCCTCGGGCGGCGGCGATGGCGCCGACCTCGTCGATGATCTGCCGGTCGCTTTCGGTGTTGCCGTAGAGCGTGTCGGCGTAGGCGCCGTCGGTCGCGGCGCGGTCGCCGGTGGTGGCCTGGTCGAAGGGGCGGGCGAGGCGGCCGCGGGCCAGGGGGCTCCAGATCATGGTGGCGACGCCCTCGTCGGCACAGAGCGGGAGCATTTCGCGTTCCTCCTCGCGGGCGAGCAGGTTGTAGTGGTCCTGCAGGGTGACGAACCGGGCCCAGCCGTGACGTTCCTGGAGGTGGAGGGCCTTGGCGAACTGCCAGGCGTGCATGGAGGACGCGCCGAGGTACCGGGCCTTGCCGGACTTCACGACGTCGTGCAGCGCTTCCAGCGTCTCCTCAACGGCGTGTCGCTGTCGAGGCGGTGGATCATGAAGACGTCGACGTGGTCGGTGCCCAGGCGACGGAGGCTGTGCTCGACCTCGCTCATGATCGCCTTGCGGGACAGGCCGCCGCCGTTGGGGCTGCCGGGGCGCATGACGTGGCGGACCTTGGTGGTGATGACGACGTCGTCGCGGTCCGCATAGTCCTTCAGCGCGCGGCCGAGGATCTCCTCGCTGGAGCCGTAGGAGTACAGGTTGGCGGTGTCGAAGAAGTTGATGCCCGCTTCCAGGGCGTGCTTGATCAGGGGCCGGCTGGCCTCTTCGTCCAGGGACCAGACGGGGTGGCCGCGGTCGGGTTCGCCGTAGGTCATGGCGCCGATGGCCACCGGGGAGACGTCCAGGCCGGTGCGGCCGAGTTTGATGTAGCGCACGAGGGGACTCCTACAATGGAGGACGACATTAAGCGGAGATCTCTCCGCTTGACCTCGGCCACGTTAACGGAGAGCTCTCCGTTTCGCAACGGACGGCCGTCCGCACGCCTGGAGGACCCATGCCCGACGCCGCACGGCAGCGCTCCGACGCGCTGAAGAACCAGGAAGCCATCCTCCAGGTCGCCCACGACGCGCTCGCCGAATCCCCGGACGCCTCGCTCAACTCGATCGCCAAACGCGCGGGCGTCGGCCCCGGCACGCTCTACCGGCACTTCCCCACCCGGGAAGCGCTGATCCTGGAGGTCCACCGCCGCGACGTCGACCGCCTGGTGGACTCGGTGCCGGGCATTCTCGCCGCCCACGCCCCGCTGGACGCGCTGCAGCACTGGTTCACCACCCTCGCCGCCTACGTACGCATCAAGCACGGCCTCGGAGAAGCACTGCACTCCGCCGCCGCGCAAGAGGTCGTCAGCGCCTCGTGGCCCCCGGTCACCGCGGCCGTGGGCCGACTCCTCGACGCATGCGAACGCGCAGGCGAGGTACGCCCCGGCATCGACCCCGTCGACGTCATCATGCTCATGAGCTGCCTGTGGCGTACCCCCGACAACCCCGAAGGCGCCGCCCAGGCCAAGCGCCTGCTGGAACTGGCGATCGACGGCTTCCGGCCGTAGAGCGGTTCCGTTCACCAAGGGACTCGGTGGCGGGCGGGAGGCAAGGCGACCCCCCGGAGCCGCCCGCGACCGGTCCGTCAGGCGTGTCCAGGCCTCATGCCTGCATGCCGCCGTCGACCGGGAGCACGGTCCCGGTGACGTACGAGGCACGGTCGCTCAGGAGCCAGGCGGCGGCCTGGGCGATCTCGTCGGGGTCGGCCGCACGGCGCAGCGGGGTGCGCGCGTTCAGCTGGTCGACGACGCCGGGTGCGCGGTCGTTCCACTCACGGATCATCTCGGTCAGTGTGGTGCCGGGGGCGATGGCGTTGACGCGGATGCCCTCCGGGCCGTAGGTGACGGCTGCCGACTCAGTGAGGCTGTTGACCGCGCGCTTCATCGCACCGTAGGCAGGCAGTGTGGGGTTGCCCCTGAGGCTGCCGACGGACGAGTTGTTGACGATCGCCCCCGTGCCGGCGGTGGCCCGGATGGCGGCGACCTCGGCGGACATGGCCAGCCACGGACCCTTGAGGTTCACGGTGTAGACGTGGTCGAAATCCGCCTCGGGCACGTGGTCCAGCGGGGCTGGCGGCACGCTGGTCGCCGCGTTGTTGAAGGCGACGTCGAGCCGGCCGTACAGGTCCACGGCGCGGTCGACGGCGGCACGGACACTGGCCCCGTCGGCCAGGTCGCACACCGCGTACCCGGCGGTGCCGCCCGCCGCCCGGATTTCCTCGGTCACCGTCTTGAGCTGGTCCTCCGTGCGGGCCGCGAGCAGCACCCGGGCGCCCTCCCGGGCGAACAGCCGCGCTGCGGCGGCGCCGATACCGCGACCGGCACCGGTGATGAAGGCGACTTTGCCGGCCAGCAGGCCCATGGCGGCGGGGGCGGAGGTGTCGATGGTCTGTGCGTCGTCCATGGCATCGAGCCTCCGTCCGTCCGCGCAGCCCATCCAGGCACCGGCGGTACCTGGATCGGCTTTGGGGCACCGCGCACACTGGACGGCGTGGACAGACGGGAACTCGCAGGCTTCCTGCGCAGCAGGCGTGAGGGCATCACCCCCGCCGACGTGGGTCTGCCCGCCGGGCCGCGCCGCCGCACCCCGGGGCTGCGCCGCGAGGAGGTGGCGCAGCTGGCGTTCATCTCGACCGAGTACTACACCCGGCTGGAGCAGTCCCGCGGCCCGCGCCCGTCGCGCGAGGTGCTCGCCGGTCTGGCCCGGGCCCTGCGCCTGTCGGACGCCGAACGCGACCACCTGCACCACCTCGCCGGCGCCCCGCCCGGCCCGCCCGCCGGGCCCCCGCGTGAAGTGCGGCAGAGCATCCTCGACCTGCTGCGGCGGCTGCCGCACGCCGCGGCGATCGTGCTGTCCGCGACATACGAGGTGATCGCCTGGAACGACCTGGCGGCAGCTCTGCTGGAGGACTTCTCGGCTCTGTCCCGGCCCGAGCGCAACCTGGTCCGCCGTGCCTTTCTCGCACCGCGATCGCGGGAGCGGCTGGTGTACGACCCGTCCGAGGCGGCGGCGTTCGCCCACGCCGCGGCCCGGCACCTGCGTGCCACCGCCGCCCGCTACCCCGACGACCCCGAGGTGGCCGCCCTGGTGGAGGACCTCCTCGCCGGCAGCGCGGAGTTCGCCCGGCTGTGGGCCGCCCACGACGTGCATGCCGAGCCCACCCTGCGCAAGACCGTCCACCACCCGCTGATCGGCCGCATCACCGTGAACTGCGACGTCCTCGACATCACCGACCGCGACCAGCAGGTCGTGATCTACACCGCGGACCCCGGCTCGCCCGCGGAGGAGGCGCTGCGGCTCCTGTCGGTGATCGGCACGCAGCGCATGGACGTGTCCGGCTGAGCCGGACCACGGTGGCAGTCCGGTCACGACATGTTCAGACTCCGCCGGGCCGTGCGAGTGACCGCGCGAGGCGCTGCGCCACGTCGTCCACGACGTCGGGCTCGGGTCCGGTCCAACTCTCGAATCGTCCGCCGATCGCTTCCTCGACCAGCGCCTCCCCCGTGGCCGCCGGCACGCCCCAGCGTGCGAGGAACCAGGCGAGCACCTGCTTGCAGTGCCCGTACCACGCATCCCCGGCGCGGGTGCGGTCCACGACATGCGTGACCAGGCGAACGGCAGCACGCTGCCATGCGTGTTGTCTGTCCTCGACCGAGACGGAGTCCAGTCGGTACCGGTCGAAACGCCCGGCCAGGTCCTCCAGCCAGGCGCGCCACTCACACAACGCCGTGGCGACTCTGGTCAGAGTCTCGTCCGGGCTGGTGATCGAGTCCCGTGGACAGCACCAACTGCCGACTGGGCCACCACCGATGTCCCCCTCGTCGTGCCCCCGTTATCTTCTTCGCGGTCCTGCAATGGGGCTGCTGGCCTTTGGGCCCGGCATGACTGTTGCCCCCTGTCGAACGGATGACCTGGGGGGTGGTGTCACCGGGCCCGAGGGGTGCCGTCGGAGACGCTGATCAGAGGCCCGACCACCGCCCGGCCGGGCGCAATGCCCGGCCACTCACGGCCTGCATAACGTGGATGCGCGCGAACGGCCCCGACAGCCAGGCCGGCACGGCATCGACACAGGTGGGGGCACGGTTGATCGACATCAGCAAGGTGGGCGTCTTCCTAGGTCTGGACGTCGGCAAGAGCACACACCACGGGCACGGCCTGACCCCGGCCGGCAAGAAGGTCTTCGACAAGCCCCTGCCGAACAGCGAGCCGAAACTGCGGGCCGTGTTCGACAAGCTCCGGGACAAGTTCGGCACGGTGCTGGTGATCGTGGACCAGCCTGCCTCGATCGGCGCCCTCCCGCTGACCGTGGCCCGTGACGCTGGCTGCCAGGTCGCCTACCTGCCAGGGCTGGCGATGCGCAGGATCGCCGACCTCTACCCCGGCGAGGCCAAGACCGACGCGAAGGACGCGACCGTGATCGCGGACGCCGCCCGCACGATGCCGCACACCCTGCGCTCGCTGGAGCTGACCGACCAGATCACCGCCGAGCTCACCGTCCTGGTCGGCTTCGACCAGGACCTCGCTGCCGAGGCCACCCGCACCTCCAACCGGATACGGGGCCTGCTCACCCAGTTCCACCCCTCGCTGGAACGCGTCCTCGGGCCCCGCCTTGACCACCAGGCCGTCACCTGGCTGCTCGAGCGCTACGGCTCCCCGGCCGCCCTACGCAAAGCCGGCCGCCGCAGACTCGTCGAAGTGATCCGGCCCAAAGCCCCGCGCATCGCCACCCGGCTGATCGACGACGTCTTCGATGCGCTCGACGAACAAACCGTCGTGGTCCCGGGAACCGGCACCCTCGACATCGTCGTCCCATCGCTGGCCAAGTCGTTGGCGGCCGTCCACGAACAACGACAAGCCTTGGAGGCCCAGATCGGGGTTCTGCTGGAGGCCCACCCTCTTTCCCAGGTCCTGACGTCGCTGCCCGGCGTCGGCGTCAGGACCGCCGCAGTCCTCCTGGTCACCATCGGCGACGGCAGCTCGTTCCCGAGCGCCGCCCACCTCGCCTCTTACGCCGGCTTGGCCCCCACCACCAAGCAGTCCGGCACCTCCATCCACGGCGAACACGCACCCCGAGGCGGCAACCGGCAGCTGAAACGGGCGATGTTCCTGTCCGCGTTCGCGGCCCTGCACGACCCCGCCTCACGCACCTACTACGACCAATGCCGGGCCCGCGGCAAAACCCACACCCAAGCCCTCCTCCGCCTCGCCCGCCACCGCATCAGCGTCCTGTTCGCCATGCTCCGCGACGGCACCTACTACGAACCCAGAACCCCCGCGCCGCTTGACGAAACACATAGAGGCACCCCCCAGCGCCAGCCGAGCGCCCAGCGACCGAAGCGCTCGACGAGGGCGCGGGTCATGGCATCCGCCCAAACCTGCCCTTCGCCGTCGGACCAGCCGATCACAGCCGGGTCCGCAGCGGACCCCGCAGGTCGGACGGGCACCTGCCGGGCAGGCCCAAGGGCGGCAACCACCTCGGGGGTCGACGGAGCATCGAAAGGGTGGAGGCGGGGGTCGACCTCCGCCCAGGTAAGGTCGTAGGGAGCGAGGTCATACGGCACTGGCTAACCCTGTCACAGCAGGCCACCGACCGCTCAAGGTGACCTCACACCGAGCGGCCTCCTGCGATTGAGGGACAACCCTTAGCTGAGGGCGATACCACCGTTGACCTTGATGCGTTCGCCGGTGATGAAGCCGGCGTCCGGTGTTGCGAGGAAGGCCACGGCGGCGGCGACGTCTTCCGGTCGGCCCATGCGTCCCAGTGGCACTTCGGCGGCGTATGCGGCCAGGGAGTCGGGGTCCGCTCCGGCGTGCCGTTCGACCGGGATCCAGCCTGGGGCGACGGTGTTCACGGTGATCCCGAACGGGCCGAGGGCTTGGGCCCAGGACTTGGTCAGGCTGTGCTGGGCGGCCTTGGCGGCAACGTAGGCCGACATCTCGGGCACCGCGCGCTCCAGCACGTCCGAGCCGATCTGGATGATCCGGCCGCCACCGTGCTCGCGCATGGTCGGCAGTACCGCCTGCATCAGCAGTGCGGGGCTCTTGACGAAGAACACGAGCTGGGCGAGATGGTCTTGCCAGGTCACCGTCGCCGGATCCACGTCGGGCTGCGGGCCGGTTGCGTTGACGACGAGAGTGGCAACCGGGCCGAGGCGGGCCGTCACGTCCGCCACGAGCCTGGTGACGGCGGCCTCGTCGGTCACGTCTGCGGCGAAGGCCTCGGCGGTGCCGCCCGCGGCGCGTACGTCCGTCACCACCCGGCGAGCGGCCTCGGCCCCCGACCGGTACACAACGGCCACCGGGTGCCCGTCGGACGCGAGACGTCGGGCGATCACTGCGCCGAGGCCACGCGAGGCCCCGGTGACCAGCGCGGTACCGGTGATCGCTGCACCTTCAGACATGAATGCAGCGTACATGGAGATATGAACGTGACTGGCTCGCGCGGGCACGATGTGACGCGGCAGACAGTTAAGCATCACAACAGTGTCATAAAGGCGCCACATCAAGAGAGCGGCCCTCCCCCGAGATAACGCCAACAGCACGCCCAGATAGCCGTCTACCTGGCGCTTCGCCTACCCTTCCCACGCAAACACGCCGTCCACCTTGATGATCAGACAGTGTGATACGTTCATCCAGCATTGAGTTCAGGGGGCGGTCCGACCTGGATCCCGCGGCAAGCAGGACCACACCGCTCAGCGCGCGTCCCACTGGGCCTGCCATGAGCCGTGGTGATGCGACATTGGAGGCCACTCATACGTGCGGGTGATGACCCAGACTCCCTTGAGCAGGCGACGAAGGACTTCATGGCCGCGCGTCCCCGGCTCTTCGGTATCGCCTACCGCGTGCTGGGCAGTGCCGCGGAGGCCGAGGACATCGTCCAGGAAACGTGGCTGCGGTGGCAGACCGTCGACCGTGGCGACGTCCAGGATCCGGCCGCGTTCCTTGCGACGATCACCAGCCGTCTCGCCATCAATTGCGCCAAGTCGGCCAGGATGCGGCGCGAGTCGTACGTCGGGCCCTGGCTTCCGGAGCCGGTATACGGAGTGCCGCTCGGCATACCGATGCTCGTGGCCTACAGCCACTACCGGGTCCGGCACCTGCAGCACCACCGCTACCTCGGTACGCCGCAGGACACCGAGTTCTTCGGCTTCGACACCCGTGAACCCCTGACGAAGGGGATGCTCCTGCGCGGACTGTTCGACTACCGGCGACTCGCGGTGGTCGTCCGCGACGTCGCCCGCGCGGCAACCGGTCGCTGGCAGTACGAACTCGGCGGCATCAGCCGGAAGATGAGCCGCCGGATGATCACCGAGCACCTCGTCCTCGGCGGCGTCATCGCCTCGGTGGTCGTCCTCACCGCCGCCGGCTACCACGAGGAGGTGCTGCTCCTGTGGCTGCTGCCCCTGCTGCTCTCCGTGCCGATGCACTTCCTCGTGGAGCTGCCGGAACACATCCTCTGCGACACCGACACCGCTGATGTCCTTCGTAACACCCCTTCCATCCGGGGGAGTTGGTTCAGCACCTGGTTCACCAACGGCAACAACCTGCACATCGAGCACCACGCGGCGATGAGCGTCCCGATCAACCAGCTGCCCACCCGCCACGCGGAAACCGTCCGGTATGCCGTGCACGTGGAACGGACCTACCCCGACTTCTACCGCGCCCTGTGGCAGACGGTGCGGCGCTGAACCGGAGGCAGCCACTGCGTTCAGTGCGGTGGCGGTTCCGGGTCCAGGGCATTGCCGACGGTGCAGCCGCCCTCTCCGGGCATCCGCTGGATCCGGGGCGGCACCCACACCTCGGTGGCCCCGGGGCCCACGCGGGCAAGAAGGCAGTCCTGCGCGTCGAAGCCGTTGCCCTTCACCGACAGGAGAACGCCGACCAGGCCGCCGTCCGCCTTCACTTCGGTACGGATCGCCGGATCCAGGTCCAGGGCGGCGAGCGTACGGCGCACCTCGGCCTCGTCCACCCGGCCGCCCTCCGGCACCCGGGGGAGTTCCGCGCGGAGCTCCTCGTACGGCAACCGGGGCGGTTCGGGGGGTGGGGCGAAGGTCAGCGGAGGCCCATCCGGGCACTCCACGTCACGCGGATCCTCACGCCACTCCGACCTGGGCGACACGCGCACCGCAAAACAGCGCCGCACGACGACCTCCTCGGCGTCGAGCCATCCGTCGTACGCCGAGCCGGACGTGCGGACGACCACGTCGACACCGTCCCCGTCGTGTGTCGAGGTACCCGTCACCCGCAGTACCTCCACGCCGTCGATGCCGGAAGCGGCGCGCCCGACCTCCTCCGCCGTGCGCGGACGCTGGCCGTAGAGCCGCTCACCCGCGGTCCTGGCCACCTCCCGTGCGGCGTCCGTCGCCTCGTCCTCGGAGGACTGCACCACCCCGCAGCCGACGGCGAACAGCAGCAGTGGGGTGAGCAGCAGTAGTCGGCGCATGCGTCCACCCTTCCGGCGCCGCACGCGGCGGGTAACCGTTCGCGTACTCAGACCGGCGTGGGTGATCGTACTCAGCCGGTGCGGCGATCAGAGACGGGCGCACCCCGTGAGGTTCCGGCGGCGGGCGTGAGGATGCTCAGTCGATACAGAATTCGTTGCCCTCGATGTCCAGCATGGGGATGCACGACTCGTTTTCCTCATCGGCGTACAGCGTTTGCACATGGGTGGCGCCGAGCGCGACGAGTCGTGCGCACTCAGCTTCGAGCGTGGCGAGGCGCTCGTCCCCCACGAGCCCGGTGCCGACCCGGACGTCGAGATGCACGCGGTTCTTGACGATCTTGCCTTCGGGGACGCGCTGGAAGTACAGGCGCGGGCCCACGCCTGAGGGATCACTGCACGCGAACCATGAACCCCGCTCCGCAGGAGGCAGGGTGCCGTTGAATTCCTCCCAGGTGGCGAACCCCTCCGGGGGCGGCGGTACGACGTACCCCAACACCTCGCACCAGAAACGAGCGAGGCGCTCAGGTTCTGCGCAGTCAAAGGTGACTTGGAACTTCTTGATCGCTGACATCGGCGCACCATAGCAGGCGGACCAGGGTGGGATGCCCGCACCCGGACCGCCGACCGACGGCAGTCGCCCTCAACAAGTGCTTCTACCTGGCATACGACAGAACAGCGGCAACGGCCGCTGGTTCTTCTAGATGAGGTGCGGGGCGGTGCGCGATGAGCCGTGGGGCAGAGTAGGGGCATGTCTACGTACGAGACGATGTCGTTCCACCTTGAGACCGAGCGGCTGATACTGCGGCCGTGGGCCGAGTCGGACGCCGCTGAATTCAGCGCCCTCCTCTCCGAACGCGGCAACGGCACGCCCACGGTCGAGCGCATCCGGACGGCCATCGCGGAACTGCTCGCCGCAACGGAGAGCACGGGGATCGCCCTGCTGCCCATCCAGCGTCGGGATGAAGGCGACTTCATCGGCTATTGCGGGTTGATCATCGGCCGCTCCACCCTGGACGAACCCGAAATCGCGTATGAGTTGTTCCAGCGCGCGCATGGGCATGGTTACGCCACCGAGGCGGCCCGTGCGGTGCTCGACGCCGCAATTGCGACCGGGCGGAAACGGCTCTGGTCGACCGTCGGCACGTGGAACACACCGTCGCTCCGTGTCCTGGAGAAGCTCGGGTTCGAGCGGGATCACGTTTCCACGGAGGACAACGGCGAAGTGGTCTGGCTGACACGCTCGTTGCCGTAACCCGCGGTGGTAGCCGGCCCCGAGGCCGCACCCAGGTCCGCGCCGGCCTTCACCGGCAAGATCATGATCTGCAGCCGACGCACCAGGGCGGGCATCGAAAGTTGATCTTCCGCGTGAACGGAGTCCGTTGCGGGGGTGGCGCCCGGCGGGCGCCTTGCCAACACTGGTGACGTACAGGCGACGGGGGGCACAGTCATGGGGACGCGCACAGAACCGGCGCAGGCACCGCTACCGGAGCGGCGACCGGAGCTGGACGCGATCCGGCTGCTGGTCGTGATCGGGCTGGTCTTCTTCCACTCGGCGCTCGTATTCGCTGCCGACGACGACTTCTACGTCAAGAACGCCGAGACCACCGAAGCCGTCATGATCATCGCCGGGTTCGGGGTCGTCTGGGCCATGCCACTGCTGTTCCTCATCTCCGGCCTGGGTGCCTGGCACTCGCTTCAGCGCCGCGGCGCGGGAGGCTTCGCCGGCGAGCGGCTGCTGCGGCTCGGCGTTCCGCTGGTCTTCGCGACCCTCGTGCTGAACCCGCTGCCGCAGTGGCTGCGGCTGCGCTCGGCCGACGCCGACTACCACGAGTCGTACCTCGGCTTCCTGCCCCGCTTCTTCGACGTGCACCTGGAGCCGGAGGAGTTCCCCTTCCTCGTCCAGGGCGAGCACTTCGAGACCGGCCATCTTTGGTTCGTCGTGCTCCTCCTGGCGTTCTCCCTCATGCTGCTGCCGTTCCACCGGTGGTTACCGCGCGAGCGCGTCCGCCGCATCGGCGACCGGGTGGCGGAGGCGACCCTGCGCCGGCGGGGCGTCGTGTTCCTGCCGGCCCTCGCCTTCGCGGCGATCTGTGCCTTCGCACGGCTGGAGGAGGACTTCGCGGGTTGGCACCGCTGGTCGTACCTGCTGTTCTTCGTCGCCGGCTTCGCGCTCGCCACCGACGACCGCTTCCGCACCGTGATGCGGCGCGACGCCGGGACGGCAGCCTGGCTCGGCGCCCTGCTGTTCGCGGCAGCCGGCCACGGCTTTGCCCTGACCGAGGAGCCCTTCACGGAGATGACCGCCCTGGCCACCGTCTCACGGGCGCTGTTCGGTGCGGCCGGATGGTGCCTGGTGGTGGCCATCCCGGGCCTCCTCGACCGTCGGCGGCCGGAGCAACCGCGTGCGGCGCCGAACCCGACCCCGACGACGCGTCGGCGCCTCTACGGCTATCTCGCCGCAGCCGTGCTGCCGCTGTACGTCCTGCACCAGCCGATCGTGGTCGCCGTCGCATACTTCGTGGTTGGCTGGTCTGCGCCGATCCTGGTTGAGTACGCCGTGCTCGTGGTGATCGCCCTCATCCTCACCCTCACCGCGTACGAGCTGCTGGTCCGCCGCACACGGGCGACGCGCTTCCTGTTCGGGATACGACCCTAGGAGCGCAGCGAATGGCACGTCTGCGCAGGTAAGCGGGGTGCTTGCGGGAGGCGTACACTTTGGCGGCGCGCACCCGCCGCGGCCGGGTGGCAGCTCCTTCTGCAGGTCCCCCCCCTCTTCCGCGCTCCGTCGGCGTGCCGGTGGGTCGCAAACGCTGGGGCGACACTCATGGCGAGGACACCGTGCCCCGGGTCGACTTCATCCACAACGTTTGCGGCGAAGTCTTCGGCGCAGAGGTCGTGTGCCAGGCATGCGGCAAGCCGATCCGGTCGGGGAGTTCTCGGTCCACCACGCACCCGAGGGGTGCTGACGACTCGGGATGGACGCAAACCCTTCACCGACCGATCAGTGTCTGCCCGGCGTGCCCGGCCAGGCGGCCACCCCGGTCGTGCACTCGAAGGATGGGTGTGAACCTGGAATCGGGTACGGCTGCCGCGCAGTGGCACGGGCGGCGGATGGTGATCCACGGAGGTGCAGCACCATGTCGGACGAGACATCAGTGGACAGGACCGAAGAGCAGCCCCGCTCGGAGCTGTGGAAGTCGCAGCTGAAGACGCTGCAAGACGTCAAGCCGCCTTTCGTCCCCGAGGGCGCCACGTCGATGACCATCATCGTCTGGCGGGAACCCGGTGATCCCGGCGCGCCTCCGCACCGGCACTCGGGACCGGCCTTCGGCTACGTCACCGAGGGCGCGGTGCGTTTTGAGCTCGAGGGCGAGCCGGAGCGCGTGATCAAGGCCGGTGAGACGTTCTGGGAGCCGGGCGGGGACGTGATCCACTACCAGGATGGCAACGCCCTGGATGACCAGCGAACCGAATTCGTCGTGACCATGCTCTGCGCACCGGGCCAGCCGATGCTCACCGTGGTCGAAGAGGATGAGCTGGCCCAGCGCGCCCATCTGCGTGCTCCCCGCCCCACCGGTAGCGCTGCCTGAACATCCGGCAGGTGGGGCCGGCACCGCGGGGACCGGCTTGCCGCCCGGCGAGCCCGGCGCTCAGCCACGGGTCACACGGGGGCTCCTTACCCCTGCCCATCACCGCTAGTCGGCATTTCTGCAGGTCAGAGCAGTATCGGTACTGAGCCTTCGCCCTCTTTGTATTGGCCTTTCAACAGGGCGGCCAGTTCGATGACCACGAAGAGCTTTGACCGCCTGGCACTCGGTAACCAGCCGAGAGGCTCGACATACCCGACGCGGCCATCGCCCTGCTGGACGGGCAGGGGGTCGTCGCCGCATGGACACAGGCCGCCGAACGCCTGGTCGGGTACGCAGCCTCGGACGTAGTGGGCCGGTCGGCCGCTCTGGTGCTACCGCTCTTCGGCGAGGGGCAGACCACGCCGGACTTCGTCAAGCACTGACGGGCCCAGAACGGCTGGTCGGGCACCACAGCCGTACGCCATCGAGACGGACGGGTGATCGAGGCGTGCCTGCGGATCACGATGGCGCGCGGGCGGGCCGGAGCGGCGCAGTGGCTCGTCTCGCTGACCGAGACCGGCACGTGGACCGGGAAAGCCATGAGTGGTCTGCTGCGGGGATCGCTCCTGGCTCGCACGCCCATCGGGGCGCCTCCCGCCGCGCACGGCAGTTGGTGGGCAGTCAGCTGGCCCGCGTGGGGCCTCGACGAGCTCGCGGACTCCACGAAGCTGCGGTCACCCACCGCCCGGACACCGCCACCCGTCACAGCGACGACCGTTGCCGTACTCAGTCGGCACTCTCCCCCAGGATTGGGCAGCAGGGACCGCCAGGCTCAGACCACGATCTTGCGCGGGTTGAAGTTGCCACCCGGGTCCACGGCGTCGAAGAGGCCCGACATGACCGCGACGCCCTGGGCCGAGATGTCCTCCTCCAGCCACGGCGCGTGCTCCAGGCCCACCCCGTGGTGGTGCGAGATCGTGCCGCCCGCGTCGACGAACGCCTGCTGGATCGCGCGCTTGACCGTGTCGTACTCGCCGAGCGGGTCGTCACCGAACACGAAGGCGAAGGTGAAGTACAGGCAGGCGCCTGAGTGGTACGAGTGCGACATGTGGCACATCGTCCAGCCCTTGCGGCCGATCTTCTCGTAGGCGCTGTCGGCCGCCTCGTAGACCGCCGCATGGATGCCACGGAGCTTCGACCACGGCCCGGCGGTCTCGCTCACATCGCCTGCGGCACCGTGGTCGAGCAGGAAGTCGCGGATGTAGGGCGTGTCGAACTTCTTCTGGTCGTAGAGTGCACCGGGTCCCTTGCCGACGCCGATGCCGTGGTGCTTGCGCACGATCCGGTCGACGATCGACTTCTGACGCTTCGCGTGCGCCGTGCCCCCTTCGAAGCCGATGAACGAGAGGCAGATCTCGTCGAGGTCCCAGCCACGCCGCTTGAGGTACGCCATGAGGCCGGCCTGCGCCGTCCTGGCGACACCCTTCGACTCCTTGGTCGTCGCGAGAGAGAAGCCCGTCTCGTGCGCGTCCGAGATACGGGTGACCGAGGGCGAGGCGTCGCTCCCGGCGATCTCCTGCATCGCGGCGAGGCCGTGGTCGAAGTTCTTGAAGAAGTAGGCGTAGATGCCACGCCTCTCGGGGAGCCGGTGCACCTGCACCGTGACCTCGGTGATGACGCCGAGCCGCCCCTCCGAGCCCACCACCATCTCCCGCACGCTCGGCCCGGTCGACGCACTCGGAACGGCACGGATCACGAGGACCCCGCCGGCCCGCACGACACGCAGTCCCTTGACGATGTCCGCGATGTCGCCGTACTTGTCCGACTGCATGCCCGACGAGCGCGTGGCGACCCACCCGCCGAGCGAGGAGTGGGTGAACGAGTCGGGGAAGTGCCCCATCGTCCAGCCACGCCGGTTGAGTTGCGCCTCGAGGTCAGGACCCAGCGCGCCGGCCTGGATGCGTGCCAGGCCGGAGTCGGTGTCGATCTCCAGCACGCGGCCCAGGCGACCGAGGTCGAGCGAGACGACCACCCGCGACTCGTCCGCGTGCGGCTCGAGGCTGCCCGCGATGTTGCTGCCGCCCCCGAAGGGGATGATCACGGCGTCCGCCTCGACGGCCGCGTCGACGACGCTCTGCACCTCCGCCTCGTCGGCCGGGTAGACGACCACGTCGGGAGTGCGCGCGATCTCGCCGGCTCGGAGTCGGACCAGGTCACGCAGGCTCTTGCCGTACGTGTGGACGACCCGGGACAGGTCGTCGACGACGGCGTTCCCGGGCCCGACGATGCCGCTCAGAACCCTGCCGAACTCCTCCGGCACCGTCGAGGCCGGCACCTTCAACTGTGAGAAGTCGGGCTGTCCGGTGCGCTCGCCCGCCCGGAGGTCGAGACCGACCGCCTTGTGCGCGAACGGGGCGAAACCAGGCTTGTCCTCGTGGTGGAAGCCGACGCCTTCCACGCCCCAGCCCCACCACTTCATGTGTTTCACCTCACCGGTGCGCATTGCGTCGGTGCGGGAGGTGGGTTCGGTCACGGACGGTCTCCTTCAGATAGGACGACGTGAGGTGGCGTGGGCGCCGAGGATCCGGTCGGAGTTCTCCTCGGCCAGGCTGACGATCGCGGAGCGGATGCGTTCGCTGAACTCGTCCACCGACTCTCCGGGAAGGGCAGTGAGCGGTTCGCCGAAGACCACCCCGACCGGCAGGCGGCCCGGTTTGGGCCAATTCGACCCGCGAGGATGCGCCGCGTACGCCCCGATGACCGCGACGGGGAGCACCGGCACCTCGGCCGACGAGGCGAGCGCCGCCGCCCCGGGCTTGAACGCCCCGAGCGATCCGTCGCGCGAGCGGGTGCCCTCGGGGAAGATCAGGAGCGGCACTCCCCGGTTCAGCAGCGCCCTGGCGCTCACTCTGCGCGCGCTCGCTCCGGTGCGGTCGACCGGGAAGGCGTTGAAGAAGAGGGCCGTGAGGCCGCGCCGCCGCCACACGTCGAAGAAGTAGTCGGCGGCGGCTCCCACCGCGAGGTAACGCGCCAAGCGGCGGGGCAGCGCACCCATGATGAGCGGCGTGTCGAGGTGGGACGTGTGGTTGGCGACGACCACATAGGCGTCCTCGACCTTTTCCAGGCACTCGCGCCCGAGTACCGTGACGCTGGTCACACTCCACACGACGGGCTTCAACAGCCCCCGCTGCGCGACGAATCGCGCCGCAGCGTGAGAGCGTGAGGTGAAACGGTCGCGCATCGTCGCGGGCATCCGCTTCCTTCCCGTGCGGGCTCGCCCGCACCATTTCTTTCAGTGCGTGCGAGAGTCGTTGCGGCTGGACGAGATCCGTCGCGAGATCCACCGCACCGTGTGGCGCGGAAGATGACGTGTGAACCAGATGAGCAGCCGGTACCGGAGGCTCGGCATGGAGATCACCCGTCCGCGCCGCACGTCGCGAAGGCTCGTCTCCACGAGTCGATCGGCGTCGAGCCAGAGGAAGTTCGGAATGCTCGACGACCGGATTCCGGCCCGGGCGTGGAATTCCGTGCGGACCCAACCGGGACACAGAGCCGTCACGGTGACGCCCGTTCCGTGCAGTTCGTTCGCCAGTCCCTCGGTGAGCGAGGTCACGAAGGCCTTGACGGCCGAATAGCTCCCCATCGTGACGAAGCCGGCCGTGCTCGACACGTTGACGATCGCACCCTGTCCGCGTCCGCGCATGGCCCGCCCGGCGGCACCGGCGAGCACCAGCACCGCGCGTCCCATGACCTCGATCGCCCGGTCGTGGGAAGCGGTGTCGGCCGAGGTGATCGATGCGTGCACGCCGAAACCGGCGTTGTTCACGAGCATGTCCACCGGACGGGCGGGGTCCTCCAGTCGCGCGACGACACCTTCGACGTCGGCGCGATCGGACAGGTCGGCGGGCAGCACCTCGACGGCACGGCCCCGGGAACCGAGCTCGACCGCCATGCGGCCAAGCCGCTCCCTGTCGCGCGCCACCAGGACGAGGTCCCAGCCGCGATCCGCCAGGGCGCGCGCGAACGCTGCTCCGATACCCGACGTCGCACCGGTGACAAGTGCGACTCCCGTACGGCTCAGCATAGTTTCATATGCCATCTGCTCGGCATCCGGACTCCCCGCTCGTAGCGTTCACATGGGGTGGCGAGCGGGTCCATGCCATCGGGCGCGGCAGCAGCCGATGGCTGACTCCTCGCGCCTGACGCACCCTTCGTTTCCCGGCTCATCACGTACGACCGGGCACGCATCAACCCTGTGACACGAACTTCCGCACGTGCTCATGCGGACGAGACGCAGAGTGAAAGGCCTCGACACCGGCAGAACGCCATCCGTCACGATCGAGCGGGTTTGCCCTCATTCATCCTCTGGCTCGCACCGTCCCCCACGAAGCGGAACCCGGCCGGCTGTCACACATGCGCGGGTTTCCCGGTCGGACGTCATAGCCCCCGACAGCCTTTCGCGCCTTCCGGGGCCGCTCCAGAGTTGCCCCTCCTCCGGCCCCAGAAAGCCCGCGCATGAACTCAAACGACGAGGCGACGACCGCGCCACCCGGGACAGCGGGCTTCGACGTGCGTGAATTCGCCCGCACGGCACACGGCAGCCACCGCGGAAGGCTCGACCTCGGGTCGCTCGCCGAAGAGCCGCTCGACGCCGAATCCGTCCGGCTCGTTCGCGCGCTGCGCGACATGGAACGCGCAACGCTGCACCGCGTACGCGACCTCCTCGTGACGGCGACGCACAAGGACGCCCGGGTCACCGCGTTCCTCACCACGTGGATGTTCGAGCGATTCTGGATCGCCGACGCCCTCGACGCCGTCCTGGATGCCTCCCCGGCCGCCCGCGGCCTGCCTTCGACCGCCGGGCCGGCACGGTGGGTACTGGCGGAACGGCGCGAGCGCCGTGGCCCGATCCGTCGCTCCCTCATCGCCAACATCACCGGTACGCAGATCGTCGCCGAACACGTGACGACGAGCCTCGTGGACGAATGGATCACGCA
This sequence comes from Streptomyces sp. PA03-5A, assembly GCF_033792725.1. Classification (NCBI taxonomy): domain Bacteria; kingdom Bacillati; phylum Actinomycetota; class Actinomycetes; order Kitasatosporales; family Streptomycetaceae; genus Streptomyces; species Streptomyces sp. PA03-5A. Next base: position 158,306 of record NZ_JARAVL010000014.1, read on the forward strand.
GGGGGCCTACCGGCGTCTGGCCGACGTGTCCCCCGCCATGGCGTCGATCACCGACCCCATCGTGGAGATCAAGCAGCGTCACATCCACTTCCTCGCCGAGGAGGCGGAGCTGCGGCTCCGGCGCTCGGTCCGCGCCCAGCGCATCACCCGGCGCGCCCTCCGGCACTCCGCCTGGCCCCTCGGCTCGGTCGATCGCTCCCGGCACGAGCGCACCTTCTTCGAACGCCATGTCTTCGGCGACCAGAGCGGAAGGGCCGAGGCGGGCCGGATCCGCGCGATGGTCGCCGCGCTCCCCGGCATCGGTCCCGGTGTCGCATCCACCGTGGAATCGAGGCTCCTTCCGTGACGCCGCACACCGCGAAGACCGAACTCGGCAACGCGCACGTCCTGCTCACCGGCGCGACCGGCTTCGTCGGGCAAGCCGTCCTCGAGCGGCTGCTCACCGATCACCCCGCCACCCACATCTCGCTCCTCGTGCGCGGGAAGGGCACACAGACCGGGCAGGACCGGCTCCGGCGGCTGCTGCGCAAACCCGTGTTCGGGCGCTGGCGGGACGCCGTGGGGGCCGAAGAGGCCGAGCGCGTCGTCCGTGAGCGGATCACCGTGCTCGACGGCAGCATGACCAGCATTCCCGAGCTGCCTTCCGACCTCGACGTCGTGATCCACTCGGCGTCGACCGTCTCGTTCGACCCGCCCATCCACGAGGCGTTCGACACGAACGTCCACGGTGCCGTGAGCCTCTACCAGGCCCTTCTCGCCTCCGGATCGGACCCGCACGTCGTCCACGTGTCGACCTGCTACGTCGGGGGACTCCGCCGCGGTGTGGTGCCCGAGGCCAGGCTCGAGCACGACGTCGACTGGCGCGCCGAATGGCGCTCCGCGACACAGGCCCACGAGCGCGCCGAGCTCACCTCGCGGGAACCGGCGCGGCTCGAGCGGTTCATGTCCCGCGCCCGCGGCGACCACGGCAAGGAGGGCCCGATCGCGGCGGCCCGCGCGAGCGAGGACGCACGGCGCGAGTGGGTGCGTTCCCACCTCGTCGACGCCGGCCGGCGGCGCGCCCAGAGCCTGGGGTGGACCGACGTCTACACACTGACGAAGGCACTCGCGGAACGTGCCGCGGAAGACCTGTGGGGCGAGGCCGGACACCGGCTTTCGGTGGTCCGGCCCGCGATCATCGAGAGCGCCCTGGAGCATCCGTTCCCCGGCTGGATCGACGGCTTCAAGGTCGCCGATCCGCTGATCTTCGCCTACGGCCGCGGCCAGCTGCCGGACTTCCCGGGGCTGCCCGACTCGATCCTCGACGTCATCCCCGTCGACTTCGTCGTCAACGCCATCCTCGCCGCGGCGGCCAACCCGACCCCCGTCGACCAGCCGACGTACTTCCACATCGCCTCGGGCGCATCGAATCCGCTGCCCTTCCACCGCATGTACGAGAACGTACGCGACTACTACATGCAGCACCCGCTGCCCAAGGACGACGGTTTCGTCAAGGTGCCGACCTGGAAGTTCGCGGGCGAGCGCAGGTTCAACCGACGTCTTCTGCTGGCGAAGAAGAAGGCCGACCTCTGGGACGCCGCTCTGCGGCTGATGCCGAACGACGAGCGCAAGCGCGCCCTGGCGGCCGAGAACGCCAAGCTGCGCGCCGGCATCGCCACCTTGAGCAACTTCACCGACCTCTACCGCGCCTACGTGCAGACCGAGATCATCTTCGACGACCGCAACGCCCGCGCGCTGAACAACGCCCTTCCGGGCGAGGTGCGCGAGGACCGTGGCTTCGATGTGGAGCGGATCGACTGGGAGGAGTACCTGCAGAAGGTGCACCTCCCCTCCCTGAGCGAGCTGACAGCGGCCCACCGCCGCCGGAAGGCCGCGGGCGCCCGGCCGGCGAACGCCCGCCCGAAACCCGCGCTGCCGGAGCGTACCGACGTGCTCGCCGTCTTCGACCTCGAACGGACCGTCGTCGACTCCAACATCGTCGAGCAGTACCTCTGGGTGCGTACCTCGGGCTTGCGCAAGGCGGCCTGGCCGAAGGAGGCCGCGGACCTGCTCGCCTCGCTGCCCGGCTACCTCCGCGCCGAGAAGCGCGACCGCGGCGAGTTCATCCGGGCGTTCCTGCGCCGCTACCGCGGCCTGCCCGTCGCCCGTCTCGAGGAGGTCGTGCGGCGCGGGTACGCCGACACGATGCTGCGGCACACGAGTGCGGACGCCCTGGCGCGCATCCGCGAGCACCGTGCGGCGGGTCACCGCACCGTCCTGGTCACCGGCTCCATCGGCCTCCTCGCCGCTCCGCTCGCCGGCCTGTTCGACGAGGTCGTCGGCAGCTCCATGCACGCGAAGGACGGTGTGCTCACCGGCTACCTCGCGAAGCCGCCGCTCGTCGACGAGGCGAGGGCCGCGTGGCTCCTGCGGTACGCCGAGGAAGGCGGCTACGACCTCGCGGCGTCCTACGGCTACGGCGACAGCCACTGCGACCTGGCGTGGCTGTCCTTGCTGGGCAAGCCTTCGGCGATCAACCCCGACGCCGAACTGACGCGCGAGTCGCACAAGAGGAACTGGGACATCCACCGCTGGAAGAGGGGCGGTTCGGGTGCGCGCAGCGAGGTCATCGCTGCACGGGTGACGGATACGGCGCGGACCGAAGAGGAGAGTGCCTGATGGCTTTCGACATAGACAAGTACGCCAAGAACTCCACCGGGGTGCAGTGGTCCGACCTCGACTTCGACGAGTTCGAGCGCAACCCGCTGCCCGAGGGGACGCTGCGGACGTTGCGCTACATGTGCGACATCGAGTACCACACGGTCTGCTACATGCGTGATCTGCTGACGACCCCGTCCCACAACGAGCCCGCGGTGGGCACTTTCATGACGATGTGGAACCGCGAGGAGTTCTGGCACGGCGAAGCGCTCGCGGCCGTGCTCGAGCGCCACGGCGTCCGCGTCGACTTCGACGAGCTCAAGGCGACCCGTCTGAAGCTCGGCTGGAAGGACCGCTTGGGGACGGTGAAGCAGACGGCGATGAGCCGCCTCATCGGACATGACTTCGTCGCGGTGCACATGGCGTGGGGTGCGGCGAACGAGTGGTCGGCGCACGCTGCCTACCACCGGCTCGCGGCGCTGGAGAGCCACCCGGTTCTGGTGCCACTGCTGAAGCGGATCGCGCAGCAGGAGACGAAGCACGTCGCGTTCTACGCGTCGCAGGCCCGTGACCGGCTCGCGGCGAGCAAGAAGGCCCGCGTGGTCGCCCGGTTCGCGCTCGAGAAGGCCTGGGGCCCGGTCGGCTCCGGCGTCATGCCCGAGAGCGATGTCACGCACGTCATGACCCACCTCTTCGCAGGCGCCGAGGGCCGCAGGCTCGTCCGCGACGTCGACTCGCACATCGCGAAGCTGCCGGGCTTGGAAGGGCTGCGCATCGTCGAGGACTCCATGGACAAGCGCGGCATCGCCGCCTGAGTCGGCGGACGCCACGCCCCAGGCGAAGAGCAGGGCCGAATGCAGTGGCCTCGGGGTGGCCGGGTGGGTATCTTCCAGCAAGTGATCACTGTGTCGAACGATGAACTGATCGCTGCCGCGGAGGCCGTGCTCCATCCGCACAGGGTGGGTGACCGGCTGTTCGGCGACGTGGGTTCCACGCTGGTCACCGATGCCGGCAACCTGTATTCAGGCGTGTGCATCGACACCGGGTCGGGGACCGGGTTCTGCGCGGAGCACTCGGCCATCGCCGCCATGGTGACCGCTCGGGAGTACCGGATCGCGAAGGTGGTCGCCGTGTGGCGGAATGACGAGGGCGTCTTGCACGTCCTCCCGCCATGCGGCCGGTGCCGGGAGTTCATGCGCCAGATCGACCCGGCGAACCTGGATGCCGACGTAGTCCTGGGACGCCACAAGACGGCGAGGCTGCGCGAACTCCTGCCCGCCCATCAGTGGCCTGACCCGTTGGACTGATCTGTGACGGTGTCAATCCAGGCCTGCTGATACCCGGCCTGGAACCATGCGCTGCGTCAAGACGGCCCGTCCGGTTTCTGACCTGCGGCCGGTCGCGCCATGGACTGCGCAATCTGTACGGGGTTGCCGTCGGGGTCAGCCGTCCAGGCGATCAGCAGCCGATCCAGCCAGGCATGCGGGGGCGCCAGGGCGGGTGCTCCGTCCGCGACAAGAGCGTCGTAGGCCGCGGTCGTATCGTCCGTCCAGAGGACGACGGCCGCGCGCTGGCCGTGGACAAGCGGGTCAAGGCCGTGGTCATCGCGGGTGGAGGCAGCGGAGGCGATGCCGATCTTGTATCCGTCCAGGCTGAGATCGACGTGAATCGGCTCGCCCTCCATGGGCACACGGAACGTCTCGGTGAATCCCAGCCGGACGTAGAAGGCAACGGCCCGCGGGAGATCATCACTGAACAGAATCACTTGAGGCGTCCGGAAGGCCGACATGGGGCCACCGTACCGGCGGCGCCCCGCGGACGCACCAAGGGACGTCGGCGATGTCAGGATGCTCCGTGCGGTTCCATGGGCTCGGCCCGGCATCGGCCCAGCCCATGGAACCCGACCGGGGCGCGTCCCGCCCCCGGTCCACGGACGTTCTACGGCGTGATGCGCAGGGCGTCCACCATCCCCACCGAGGTGCTGCGGTTGACGATGCGGATGGTGTGCGTACCCCGGGTCAGGCCGCTGCGTTGCCAGACGGTCTGCTGCGCCTGCCGCGCGCCGGAGACCCGCAGGTCCACCGTCGCCTGGAAGGCGCCGTCGAGATTGACGTCGACCGGTCCCATGTCGCCGTTGCGTTCGGAGAGGTAGGCGACTCCCGTCCCGGTGAAGGTGTACTGGGCCACGGCGTTCACCGTCGTGCTGTGGTGGGTGTCGTCGTTGTAGTCGCCGTAGCCTCGCCCGCTGGTCGCGTACCAGCGGCAGACCACCGGGCTCCGAGCAGCGGGCAGGCCCGGGGACAGGTCAGCGGAGGCGGCGGATACGTATGGGGCCGCGGGCCTTGTCCGGCTCGACGGGACGGCCGGCCTGGGTAATCTCGACCTCGCCGGCTGCGGCCAGCCGCCGGGCCGCTCGCCGGGCCGGTTCCATGAGCGCGCGCCAGCCGTCGTCATCCCCTTCGTAAACCGCCCGCGCGGCGTCAGAAGGGCAGATCGTCGCGGTCGGCGCACGACGGTCCAGCAACTCCAGGATGGCCCACTCCAGGCGCTGGTCCGTCTGCCGTTCCCTGTGCGGCACTCAATCAGTGTCGCAAAGACGACGAGCGGTCGCTCCAGCGGCCGTCGCCCCGACGCGCATCGCCGACCGGATCCGCTCAGCTCTGCGGCTTCCTTGATCACGTCGGTGAACCTGGTCACCTGCCCGGACAGGTGGAGACGCAGGCTTACCTTGCCGGCGGCCCGCCGAAGCGCGGATGTCCTCCGCCGCGCCGTCGCGGGCGGGAACGACCGGGCCGTCGGGGTGACGCCGTCCGGCGCCTTCTGCCACGCCACCGTCTCGCGCACCTCGAGCCAGCGCTGCAGGTGGTCCGGCGCGGGCCCGGCGGGGTCCACGCCGTCGTTCGGCCGCAGGGACAGCGCAATCCGTTCCGCGATGTCCTCGACGAGCACCATGTCAGGGCCGGTCCAGCTCTTGAACCGACCGCCGATGGCCTGGTCGACCAGCTCCTGCGCGGCATCGGTTGCGACTCCCCAGCGGCTGAGGAACCAGATGAGCACTTGCTCACAGTGCCCGTGCCAACCGCTGCCGCACCCGGTGCGGTCGGTCACCTGGAGGATCAGGTTGCGCGCGGCGCGCTCCCACAGGATCCGCTGGTCCTCGACGGCGGCCAGGTCCAACGGGTACGCCTCGAACCACCCGGCGAGGCTCTCCAGCCATCCGCGCCACTCGCACAGCGCCGCGACAACACGGGCGAGCGTCTCGTCCGGAGTGGTGATCGAGTGACGGGGGCAGCACCAGTTCCCGACCGGCCCGCCGTCGAAGTCGCCCTCGTCGTGCGCCCAGCGCCAGCCCACGGCCCAGCGGCCATAGCGCTCCACGAGGACATGCGACATGGCGTCGGCCCAGAGTTTGCCCTCGCCGCGGCTCCAGGCACTCACTGCCGGGTTGGCCGAAGCAACGTCAGGGCGGCGGGGCACACGCCCGGCCGGCCCGAGCGAAGGCACCACCTGCGCTGCCGACGCGCTGTCGAAGGGATGACGGGTGGGGTCCGCCTCGTCCCAGCTCAGAAAGCCAGGGGCCAGCACGGGAATCACCGCGCAAGCCTGCACGTCTACTGGCGCCCGTTCAAGGGGATTACCGCACGGCGCTGCCCATCGGCGCCCCTTTCCCCGACGCACTGGCTTGGCAGGGACGCAGATGCCCACCAGCCTGCCACTGCCGGCCTCCAGGAGGGGGAAGGCCGGATGAGCCGGGACGGCAGCCGGTACCCGGACGTTCAGGGCGGGCCGGACACCACGGAGCGGCGCGATCGGCGTCGGCAGACCCACTTCTCGGTGAATCCGCGCGGGCCCGCGGCCGGGGCGGTGAGATGAGACGCGGAGCGTCACACCCGGGTTCGGGTGACCTCGACCACGACGACCGTCGGCCGGTCGGGGATCACCGCACCCTCAGTCGGGTCGTGCGCGGTGTAGACGCCGTCCTGGGACTCGCCGTACTGCAGAACGTCGGTCTGCACATCGAGCACCGCGTTGTATCCCCACGGTCCGGTCAGCCGGACGACGGCACGGATCCTGGCCGGTGCGGAGCGTGTGTTGACAACCCTCACGCCGACCCGGAAGGCGTCGCCTGTCTCCTTCAGCACGGGCTCACGCACCATGACCCCGTCCTTGAAAGCGGCGGTCCCCGCGTCGCCTGTTCCGCCGCCCCGCGGCTCGGCTTCGGACCGCGACGGGCTCGGGTGAGCCGTCACCACGACGAGCGGGGCCGGTGACGTCGTGCGAGCCGCGGACGGCTTGCCCTCCGACGGGCCGCATCCGGCCGCGAGAGCGGTCGCGGCCACGACCGCCAGCGCCCGGCCGATGCAACGGCCGGCAGGGCGCAACACTGCAGCGTCGAAGTCCAATGTGGTCCCCTCGGTCACGGAAGCCGCCTTCGGCCTCTGGTCACCGGCCCGGTATGCGCGCTGAAGCCGCCCCAGCCGGGGCCATGACGGGGGTGTTGCCCTCAGGTGACGGGAGGCCTGCCCCCTTGATCATGCAGAAAGGGAGATTACGGGAACGCGCGTTCGCATCGGAAGGGTGTAACCGCATCCACCCGGGCATCGGCCGGTTCTCGCTGATCGGTGACCGAAAGGCGGCACACGTGCCTCCGTCACCTCAGCACCTGGCCGCACAGCCCACCGGGACGAAAACCCCCAGTGCGTGACTCGCCATGTTCACTCAACCCGCTGTCAGCCGACGCTCGCCATTGGGTGCGACATTGGCCCGTGTGACCGGCCCCGACCTGGCTACCCGCACCTGCCACGAGAGCCGGTACGATCGGGCACCGGCGAAACTCGGGGGAGGCCGCGTGTCGGGACAAGTCGCTGCACGCCGCAACACGTTGCTGGTGGCCGCCGCGACCGGTGTGGTCGCCGGACTGGGCCTCACCGGCGACATCATCTTCGACGTGTTCAAAGGCCATACCGCGTGGGCTGTCTGCGGCGGCGCGGCTGTGATCGCGGCCGGCCTGGGCGCGTACGGGACACTCAGAGCCCAGCATGCCGAGGAACCGGTGCCTGCCCCGGAGTCGGCGCCCCAGGCGCTGCCTCCCCGTGAACTTCCCACCCGGGAAACGCTGGCGGGCGACACCACTGCCCTGGACGGATTACTCGCCCACCTGCGAGACGTGCCCGCACCCGGCAACCGCACGCTCCCCTCAAGCGGCCTCCAGAGCCAGTCGAAGCTCATCGTCGTCCATGGTCAGCCCGGCGTGGGCAAGACGACCCTGGCGCTCAATGCCGCGCACGAGGTGAAGGACGCCTACCCGGACGGCCAGATCTACCTCGACCTCCACGGTGACAGGGCGACTCCGAGGAGCACCGCGGACGCCCTCGCCCACATGCTCCGCAGCCTGCACGTGGCGCGGGAGGACATGCCGGACTCCGCCGACGAGCGAGCGGCGATGTTCCGGACGCTCACCGCCGACCAGAGGCTGCTCGTCCTCCTGGACAACGCGCACGGTACGGATCAGATCGAGCCTCTGCTGCCCACGGGCGCCGGGTGCTCGGTCCTGATCACCTCCAGGCGGGTGCTCTCCCTCAACAGCACCACCCAGCGGGAGCCCGTCGCGGTGCATCTGCCGGACGACCAGAACGCACTTGCCGTGCTCTCCCACTACGCGGGGCAGGAACGCATCGCCGCCGAGCTGGCGGCGGCGATGGACATCGTCCGCTTCTGCGGCAACCTCCCTCTGGCCCTGCGGCTGGTCGGCTGCAAGCTGAAGCAGCGTTCCGGCTCCAGTCTCGCCCGCATGCGCATGCTCCTGGAGGACGAGAGGAGCCGCCTGGACCACCTGAAGTTCGAGAACCGCAGCCTGACCGCTTGCCTCATCTTCAGCTTCCAGGGCCTCACGCCGACCACTCGTGCCTCCTTCGCCATGCTCGCCTCCCTGCCTGCAGGTCGCTTGACGGACTGGCACTTCGCCCGGATCGAGGCGACCCGCGGGGCCGGCGTCACGGCGGGCGACGAACTGGTCGAGGTCGCGATGATGGAGACACGGGACGGGGAAGGCGGCGGCTCCGAAAGCAGCTACCGCATCCACGACCTGATCCGTGTCTTCGCTGCACGCCAGTACGAGGAACTGCCGCCGGAGGAACGGAACGCTTCGGAGGAACGCCTGGTCCGGGCCTACCGGGACGCCGTTGTCCACTGGGCGGCTCAGCGCGCCCCGGAATTGCGTTCCGAGATCGACCCCGATCGCGTGACGGACCTCCGTGACTCTCCGACGACGGCCGCCGAGTGGGTCGCCGGAGAGCAGGACCGTCTGTTCTGGGCGATCGAGCGTGCGCGGAACCTCGGGCTGAACACGGTGGCGGCGGAGATCGGGGAGGGGCTGTCCTACTTCCTCGACGACATCACTTTGGCCCCGAACTCCGCCGACTGGCTCTTCAATGCTCCTGGAGAAACCCGGTCGCGGGTGCTGGCCGGTCTCCGCAGGGCACGCGCCAGGGCCGCCCTGGCCGAGGGCAACCCGGACAGGGTGCTTTCGCTCCTGGGCCCGAACGGCGACGATGCAGCGGGGAGCTCGGCGGACGGGGTCTCAGAAGCGCGGGACGCGATGCTCGTTGCCCGGGCGCACTCCATGAAGGACGACTACCGCATCGCCCTCGACGGCATGACGATCGCGGTGGACCGGCTCCGCACGGCCGGCGACTCCTGGCACACCCTCGGTTCCCTCGAGTTGCTGGGCGAGCTCCAGCGCTGGCGTGGCAAACCGGAGCTGGCCGAGCAGAGCCAGCGGGAGGCTTTGCGCATCGCCGAAGAGGCGGGCGACCTAAGGGCTCAGGCACGTCTGCGGCGCACCTTGGCCGAGACACTGGGCTATCTGCGCCGCCCGGCGGAGGCCGCCCCGCTGCTCGATTCCGCCAGGGACGACTTCAGGCTCCTCGGTGACCGCCGCTGGGAGGGAGCCACCGAGTACGCCCTCGGCAAGATCTACCGGCTCCTCGGAGAGCGCCAGAAGGCGAGCGACTGCTACAGCAGGGCGGAGGGCATCTTCGGCCCGATGGGCGAGCGGCTGTGGGTGGGCCGGGTGAACAACGCCCGTATCCGCGTCCTCGCCGGCATGGGACAGCCCGATGAGGCCGCCGCCACCGCCCGCGAGGCGATCGCGTTGTTCGAGCAGCTCGGCAATGAGATGTGGGTGGCGCACACCCAGCGGGACGTCGGCTGGCTGCACCTGCGTGCCGGACGTCCCCAGGACGCCGAGGCGCCGCTCACTCACGCCGTGGACGCCTGCGCTGCAGCCGGCGATGCCTACGCGGGTGCCATGGCACGTCACTTACGGGGGGTGGCCTACCGTGAACTCGGCCGATACCCGGAAGCCCATGGCGACTTCGACGCCGCGCTGGAGGTCTACAGGTCCGGTTCGTACGAGTGGAACGAGGCCGCTGTCGCCCACGACGTGATCCGCACCCTTCGAGCCGAAGGCCGCACTCAGGAAGCCGACATGATGGAGCGGAACTCGTCAGCCGCCAACCCGGTCTTCGACCGGATGCACGGCCGGGACGGGGCGGTCGCGGTGCCGGACGAGGACTGAACCAGCCAGAGATGGACGTGCAGGGCACGCGACGCTCCGCTGCGCGTTAAGTATCAGCCGGCCTTGGGAGGTCGACGTCAGCGAGATCATCGTCCGGCCGACTGCCAGCGCTGCCTGAACAGCGCCGCTGGGCGGCCTGCCGCACAAGCAGTGGGTAGTTCGCTGGGCTCACGCCCCAGAGGTCGCGTGGTTCACATCCCGTCCCCGCTGCCAACGTCCGTCCCCTGCCTGACTTCTTGTCGGGCAGGGGCCGGAGCAGTTTGTACGGCCCGCCGGCCCCTCGACCGGCCGGCGAACAACAGCAACGCGAGCGCCGTCCTGATCTCCACGGCGCTGCCTGACCGGCCGCATCTGCTGCTGCCGGTCCTCGCCTACGGCCTCTTGCAGAAGGCCGCCGCCAACCAGGTCATGCGCAAGGCCGGACAGCGGTAGAGGCCCTGGCCGTCGCTGAACGTGGTGGTCTTGACGGTGTTCTGCCTGCGTTTGCCGGAGACGGAGGCCCGGAGTCCATGACGGGCCTGCGGGCAGGTCACGGCCCGACCGGACGCTTGCGGCGCCCGCCACGGCCGTACGGCTACTCGGCCTGGATCGCGTCAGCGGGAACCTCGAAGACGAGCTCGCGCCCGTCGCGCTCGTTCCCCCGCTCGCCGACGCACGTGAAACCGAAGCCCGCGATGGTTGCCAGGGAGGCGTGGTTGTCGGATCTGACAGTGGCCCGCACGGTCCTGACACCGGGTTCGGCGGCGGCCCGGACGAGCAGCGCTGCCAGCATGGCGCGGGCATAGCCCTGGCGGCGGTACCCGGGCACGACGGTGTAGCCGACCTCGACCGTCCCGGCCTCGTCCGGCGGCCCGTGGAACCCGGCGTCGCCGACGACGGCCCCGTCCGGCTCGGACACCGCGGCCCGTACGATCCAGGGCGCGGCAGACGGGTCCGCGGCAAGCTGGCCGGCGCGATAGCCGAAGATCCCGCGGGCCCGGTCGGAGACGAAGTACTCGTCGAGGGCGACCCCGGCTTCGGCGCTGCCGCCTGCGAGGTCACCCTCGGACAGCGCCCGTAGCGCCTTTGCGCTGAGCTCGACGAAGCGGACGCGTTTGGGGGCGGAGTGAGGTTCACTGGTCATCGCGGAGATGCTCGCCCAGCGCCGTAAGGCTGTCCACCGCTTTACGGCTTCAGCAGTCACGTTGACCGTCCGCGACACCGCTCGACCGCGCACAAGCCGCCAGGCCGGCACACCCGAAGCCCCATTTCCCCCGCAGTCGTTGGGCCTGCCGCTCGTCCCCCAGGCTCTTGGGCTCACCTCGTTCGAGCCGCAGGGTCGGCTCACCGGGAGCAGGTGATCTCTAAGGCCGGCCTAAGGTTCCCTGAGAGTTTCCTTGAGTTCCTGATGGTCTTCTCGGCCGTGGGCGCCGGCAGCCGCCGGACCGCCCTGGGAGTTCGAAGGAGACCAGGTATGAGCAGTAGGGCGCGTTGGATCACCGTGGCGGGTGCGGCCGCCGCGGTGGCCTGCCTGACGGCGTCCGCGGTTGCGGCTCCGTCGCCCGGCCCGGCCAAGTCCGAGGCGGTCGTGGCCGCGACGGCGAAGGGCAAGCCGGACAAGGGCGGGAAGCCGGGGAAGCCGACGGAGGACCGGGCACGGACCGCGGAGGCCCTGGCGAAGGGCGTCGCCGCTCGGCTGGGGGTGAGCCTGGCGTCCGCGCAGGAGGCGGTCAAGGAACTGTTCGCGCTGTCCGACCGATCCGGCGGCGTCGACCCGGACGGCGCGCAGTTCGCGGCGATCGCGAAGAAGCTCGGGGTCAGTCCTGACCGCCTGGAGAGGGCCCTTGGTGAGACCAAGCGGGCCCTCGGCAAGCAGGTCGTGAACGACAAGCACGCGGGCAGAGGCAAGCCGGGCGACGGCAAGGTCGTCATCAAGCACCGGGGACCGGACGACGACGCCGATGTGAAGCTCTTCGCGAAGGGCGTCGCTGACCGGCTGGGGGTCGGCACCGTCGCGGCGGAGCGAGCGGTCGGGGAGCTGTTCGCGCTGGCCGACCGGCCGGGCGGCCTCGACCCGCACGGCCCGCAGTTCGCGGCGATCGCGAAGAAGCTCGGAGTCAGCGCCGACCGGTTCGAGGAGGCTCTGTCGGGCACCAAGCAGGACCTGGCGGCCGGTGAGCAGTCCAAGAAGGGCTGAGCGGGCTAGGCCGGGCGGCCGGTCCGGGGCAGTCCGGGCCGGCCGTCCTTATCCGTTGTTGACCTACCGGACAGGACGATGCGGTCATGCGTGTGCTGGTGGTGGACGATGACGACGCGGTGCGCCTCGCGCTGGCCCGGGCTCTGGCCCGGGACGGCCACGAGGTCGCCGAGGCGGCCGACGGAGTGGCGGCTTTGGAGGCGCTCGGCGGTAGCCGGCCTGATGCCGTCGTCCTCGATGTGCTGATGCCGGAGCCCAATGGCCTGGAGGTGTGCCGCCGGATCCGGGCCCGGGGCGATCGCGTGCCGATCCTGATGCTGACCGCGCGGGACCTGGTGGAGGACCGGGTGGCCGGGCTGGACGCGGGCGCCGACGACTATCTGGTCAAGCCGTTCGCCCTGGACGAGCTCAGGGCCCGGATCCGGGCCCTGCTGCGGCGCAGCGGTGCCGCACAGGAGGAGGTGATCCGCTTCGCCGATCTGGAGCTGGATGCCGCTGCCTGCCGGGCACGCCGCGGTGGGCGGACGCTGGAACTCACCCGTACCGAGTACGCCCTGCTGGAGCTGTTCTTGCGTAACCCGCGACGAGTGCTGAGCCGTTCGCTGATCTTCGAGGCGGTGTGGGGGTACGACTTCGGCCCCTCGTCCAATGCGCTGTGGGTCTACATCAGTTATCTGCGCGGCAAGTTGGAGGCCGGTGGTGAGCCGCGGCTGCTGCAGACCGTGCGGGGACTGGGTTATGTGCTGCGGGAGGAGCCGTGACCCTGCGCAACCGGGTCGCGCTGGCCGGTGGTGCCGTGGTCTGCGCGGCCCTGGTGCTGGCCTCGCTGATCATCTATCCCTCGCTGAGCGCCGGACTGCACCGGCAGAGTGACGACGTGCTGGTGTCCGCCGCCGACCGGGACGCCTCGCAGTTGCTGAAGGAATTCAAGTTCAAGGTCCAGCAGATGGAACGGGAAGGCACACGTCTGACGGTGCCGACCTCACCGGTCACCGTCGGCTCCACGCAGTTGCAGTTCATGGTCCCACCGGTCGCCCCCGGCCCGGGTGGCGGCTTCATTCCCGTCACCAAGCACGACGTCCAGGTCGCCCTGGGCAAGGCGCCGGCGTACTTCCAGGACGCGGAGTTCGAGGGGGTGAGCTACCGGGTGTACACCGCGCCGCTCACCGACTGGGACGGCGCGCTGGTCCGGGCCGCCATCCGTCAGTCGGTCGTCGGCTCCACCCTGGACCGGCTCACCGCCCTGCTCGCCGTGATCACTGCGGGCGGGACCCTACTGGCCGCCTTCGGCGCCCGGCTGCTGGCCGGCCGGGTACTGCGCCCGGTACGGCGGCTCACCGAGACGGTCGAGCACGTCACGGCAACGCAGGATCTGACGGCGCGCATCGACGTGCGGGGCCGCGACGAGATTGCCCGGCTCGCACGCTCCTTCACCGCGATGATGGCGGCAGTGGAGGAATCGGTGAGGGCCCAGCGACGGCTCGTCGCCGACGCGTCGCACGAACTGCGCACTCCTCTCACGAGCATCACCACCAATCTGGAACTGCTCAGCGAGAGCCCCGGCCTGGCCGACCCGCAGGCCCCCGCCCTGGTCGAACAGGCCCGCACGCAGGCCCAGGAACTCCGGGACCTGCTCAACGACCTGGTGGAGCTCGCCCGTTACGGGCAGCAGGACGCCCACACCGAGGACACCCGCCTCGATCTCCTCACCGAGCGGGTCGTGGCCCGTACGGCCCGGCGCAGCCCCCGGGCGTCGCTGCGCACGGAGCTGACCGAGTGTCTGGTGCATGCCGACCCCGAAGCGTTGGAACGCGCCGTCGGCAACCTCGTCGACAACGCCGTCAAGTGGAGCCCGGACGGCGGCGACGTGCTGATTGAGGTGTCCCGCGACGGCACCGTCACGGTCACCGACCAGGGCCCCGGCATCCCGGCGGACGACCTGCCCTTCGTGTTCGACCGGTTCTACCGCTCGCCAACCGCCCGCTCCCTCCCCGGGTCCGGACTCGGGCTCGCCATCGTCAAGCAGGTCGCCGAGACCCACGGCGGCACCATCACGGCCGAGCCGCTGGACCACGGCCTCCGCATGCGGCTGTCCCTCCCGCACCTGGCCTGATCGACCGGGTGGGCCTGCAGTTCGACGGCGTGACGCCCATCAGAGGCTCGGGAGTGCGAGTGTCACCCGTGAGCGCGGTAAATGGAGATGCCGTCCCCTGACCTGCACAGGCAGGATCGCTCCATGTCGACCGATATCAGCGGAATGATCGAATGCCGGCCTGGGGCCCGTCTGTGGGGCCCCGACGACGAAGACTCCGTGTGGGAGGTCGCCATCGATCTCTTCCTCCTCAACAGGGGCAACGCCTACGACGGGCTGGCTTGCCTCTTTGGAGTCCGAAACTCCTTCGGCTTCCGTCCCCTGGCGGAAGGCCGCGGCTTTCCGGATGACGCCTCGGATGGGCTGCGAGGTGGGTTCGCAGGCTACGGCGGGCCCCGCGATGTGCACGGGACCACGTGGCTGACCTGGGCCGAGCTGAGCACCGTGGACTGGCAGGAGACCGACACCTCAGGGACCCGAACGCGCGCCTCAGCCGCAGGGAACGACACCGACTGGGGCCGGGTCTGGAGCGTCATGCGCATCCTCAGCGAGGTCCACGGAGCCGAGAACGTACGGCTTGTCGTCTGGTTCCACTGACCCACAGCTGAGCACCTGGTAGGCACTGCCCGGCAGGTCGAACGCTCAGCTCGATGCACCCTCTGGAGAGAGGTGGCCTCGGTAGTACGGCGGGAGCGGTCAGGTTGTCCTTCGCGGTATTCGATCCATGGGGACGATGCGCCAAAAGAGTTTGTCATGAGGTCGTATGTCGACGACGATCACCTCGTGACGACCGGAAAGGGCCATGCCGTCTAGGCGCCCCGCTCCGCTCTCCACCGCTCGCGCGCCGCCGACCGCTGCTCACCGCAGCACCCGATGGCCGTGACCGCCCACCCCACCCAGGAGAGCCCGCCCGTGCAGAAAACTGCCCTCATTCCGTACGCCCACCTCCCACAAGAGCACCATGACCGCCACGTCCTGACCAGTACCGTCGACGTCTTCGGCGCCGCCCACTGGCTGCTGGCCGAACGCGCTCCGCAGCCCGGCGGCGACGTCCTTCCCTTCGACGCGCTGGTCGTTTCTGTCGATCCCGGCGGCAACGTCGAAGTCACCGAGCTGAGCGCCGTGCGAGCCCGCTGGCCGCACCTGGACCGCCTGCCCGAGGGCGGGTTCGTCGTCGCCGCGTCCCGCGCCCGCCGGTACGAGGACGCGAACCAGGTCCAGGTCTTCGACGCGCTCGGCCGCGAGACCTCGTCCTTCTCCGTCGGGGACGCCATCGAGCACCTGCTCGTCGACGAGGCCGACCATATCTGGGTCGGGCACTTCGACGAGAACCCCGCCGGAATCCGCCGCTGGAGCGCCACGGGCCGACCCTCCTGGACGTCAGACGGCGCCCTCATCCCCGGTCTCTTCGACTGCTACGCCCTGAACGTGTCGGGCACCGTCGCCTGGGCATGCCCATACACGGACTTCCCACTCGTCGAGATTCGGCCCAACCGCACCGACCGACCCGTGAGGGTGTGGGCGAACCGCGTACGGGGCGCCCATGCAGTGGCCGTCCACGGTGGGCGGGTCGCCTTCTACGGCGGCTACGGCGAGGAGCGGGACCGACTCGCCCACGGAGAGCTCACCGAAACCTCCGTCGAGCCAACGGACGTCGGCCTGCTCACCCTGCCCAATGGCCTTGCCCCAGGCCGCCGGCGGGTGGTCGGCCGGGGAAGCAGGATCTACGTCCAGGCGGAGCCGTTCACCACGTGGGGCGTGTTCGACCTCAGCGGCTGATACGCAGCACTGGAAAGGCCGTTTCCACCCAGTCGCCGACCACCGGGCGGACGGTCCCGCAAGGAGTCTGCTGCGGCGCATGCCCGCCAGGGTCCAGCGGTCTTCGACCGGTAGGGCGAAATCTTCGACGAGCAGGGACCCGGCGCTCTTGTGCTGCGCTGACTCTTCACGCCGGAGTGGACCCACGGTCGAGACACGGTTGCACTGCCCGGCACGAGCGGGCGGGCCGGCTTGCCCTTGGGGGGAGTCCTGAGCATGGGAGTTGTCCATCCAGGCCAGGTCTCGCGCTCCGTCACACCCGGACCGGTTGCCAGTGGGACTACCGGACTCCCGTCCCGGACACCGCGAATCAGCTCGCGCGTCGCCCTGTGAACAGGTCCTGGTACGACGTGGACTGGAGCTGCAGGGGTGGAGCCAGGTCGCCAAAGGACTTGCCGAAGGCTTGCGGCGACCGCGCCAGTTCCATCAGCACCTGGTCCGCCGCGTCGTCGCCGGCAAGGTTGGGCGCCAGGGCCGCGCAGGCCCGAACGCCCGCATGCGGGTCAGCCAGCCAGGGACGCGTGTCGCCGTCGAGGTGGCCAATGGCGATCACCATCGTCGCCAGGTCGTGCGAGGTATCGGCGGCCCGGACCATCGACGTCAACTGTTCCAGCAGCGCCGGACGTTGTGCGGAGGCTGCGGGATGCCGCGCCAGTGACCCGACAGCTGCGGCGGCGCATGTCCTGCGCCTGGCGCGTTCCGACGCGAGGTGCGGCAGTGTTCGCCGCAGGAGCGCGGGAACCAGGTCGAAGCAGGCGAGCGCCGCCTGATCGAGGACGAGTTCACCCAGTCCCGTGCCGTCCCGCCACATCCGGGCCCTGCCATCCGCATCGGTCGACACGTACGCGGCGGTCCAGGCCCGCAGCTCCGGTACCCGGTCCTCGACCCGAGCACGGAGCTCCGCAGCCCGGTCTCCGAGGTCGGCGGCGACGCCGACCTCGTACAGGTAGGCGAGCATGGCATCGGGCAACGAGGGGTCATCCGGCCCCAGCAGCGGATTGTCCAGGAGCTCGGCGACGAGCAGCGCGGTGGGCGCCGTCGCAGGCCAGGCCTTGCCTTCGCGACGAAGCGTCGCCGACCACAGGTGCGAGTACCCGTCGACGAAAGCCTCCGCATCGTCGCCGAGGAGAGCAGCCAGGTGCCGCGGCGTGTCGTCGGCGGGGCCCGAGGCATGGAAGAGGCCGGCCCACTCCACGTCATGCGTACGGTCATCCACAACGGGGATGGTGCCACAACAGCTCGCCGGGCTCACATTGCCCAGACTCACTCCGGGGCGGCGGACACGTGCACCCAGCCCGGCCCCCGACCCCGGACGCGGACACGCGACCCGCCGACCTCGCTCAACCCGCAATCACGAACCGGACATCAATGTGCGTATCGCTCTCTGAACGCTGATTTCCCCTCCGCACCCGTGGCTGGGGGGGAGTGCGGGCCCGTCCAGCAGCCTGCACCGCCCCTGTCGCGGATGCGTCATAGCGGTGCTGACCGTCGGCATGCTCGGCGTGCGGCAGGCCCGCGTCAGCCGATCTGTTCGGCCAGGGCGACGATGATGCCTGCGGGGCCGCGGAGGTTGCAGAGCCGGTAGATGTTCTCGTACTGCGCCACCTCGCCGAGGAGTTCGGCGCCGTGGGTGCGCAGGCGGGCGATGGTGTCGTCGATGTCGTCGACGGCGAACATGACGCGATGCAGGCCCAGCGTGTTGGGCGGAGGGTTCCGCGGCTCGGCGTCGGATACCGCGGGGGTGTGGAATTTGGTCAGCTCCAGTTTGCTGTGGCCGTCCGGGGTCCGCATCATCGCGATGTCGCTCCGGACGCCGTCGAGTCCGACGGTGCGGTCCGCATAAAGGCCTTCGATCTGCGCCTTGCCTTCCAGCTCCATGCCGAGCTCGGTGAAGAAGGCGACGGCCGCGTCCAGATCGTCGACGACGATGGCGACGTTGTCCATCCGCAGAATAGTCATGTCTCCGAGCCTAACGACTCGATGCGCCGAGGCGCGGCGGGCGGCCGGTGCCGGGCCCGATGACCAGCTGGTCTTCGTCGACCGGGTGCTGATCACCCTGCTCCACCTGCCTCTGCGGCCACTGCACGCGGCGCCGGCCGAGCTGTACGGAGCGACCCGGCCCACCGTTACCCGTGCCATCCACGAGATCCGTCCTCTGCCGGCCCGGCGCGGCGGCATGCCGCTGCAGCGGGACCCCGGACGGCACGAGTCCCCCCGAGACCCACGCCACCATCGCCGGCCTGGTCTCGGACCGCACCGCCCGCAGCCCGACCCGGCACATCACCGGGGCTCTCGACACCGCTTGGCCGGACACGGGGGCCGGAACTCTTCGAACCGGCGCCCGGCCGCTCACTATTGCTTCTCGACGTCCTTCACCGAGGACGGCCCCAACTGCTTGGCGCTGGCGTACTCCGGCATCGTCATGGGCTTGTCGAACAGGAAGAACGACTGGTTCGTGCCGACCGTGAACTCCATGTACGCGTTCGTCGTCGCGTCGAAGCCGTAGTAGGCGTTGCAGGTCGAACCGGAGGTGTACGTGCCGTCCATGCCTGGCTGCGCGAGGACCGCGACGCCGTTGGAGGTGGACTCCACCCGCTCCGTCGGCGTGAGCATCTTGCAGCGCGGCACCGGCAGGCCCTTCATGATGAAGTACCCGTACTCGCCGTTGGCGTTCTGGATGTAGACGTAGGAGAGTTTGCCCCGCTGCCCCCACGTCTTGACCCACTGGTTGATCGCCTCGCGGGTCGGCGAGTACTCCATGCGGCCCGCCGGCTGCTGGGCCACGAGGCGGTCGTAGTTGTCCTGCTTGGCCTTGTTCTCCTTGTCCTGGCTGGACTCGGTGCAGGACGTCAGGACGAGACCCACAACGAGCGCGACGAGGGTGGCCAGGGCCATGCGTGCGTACTTCTTCATGCGGTGCTGCCCTCTTCCCGGATTGAGGTGCGGATCAGTTGGTGCACGTCGTGCGCTCGGCGGTGGCATCCAGCCGGTACGGCAGATCCTTGTCACGGAAGGGCGCGCGGTGCTCCTGGGCGGCCTTCGAGTTGTAGGCGTTGACCGACTCGATCCGCGTGGCCTTCAGCGCGGTGATCGACTGGTCGATCTGCGTCGTGCGGATCTCCGAAGCGGCCTTCCGCTCCTCCCGGAGCGCCTGGATCGTCCCTTCGGCGTTCTGCACGGCCGCGCACAGATCGAAGAACTCCTCGTAGGTGGTCTGACGGAACTCGCCCGAAGCGACGGTGTTCTCGCGCTCGTCCGCCTCACCGCGGAACGGGGCGGTGATCCACCCCGCGCCGCCGAAGGCGAACACCCCGATCACGTACAACACCGCCAGGGCGACAACTCCGCCGACGGCCCATGCGCCTAACCGTGCCCCCTCGCGTAGCTGCCCCATGGCCATCCCCCTTCACATGTGGCTCCGCGGCGTCGAACCACCTCTTGCGAAGGAGGACACGGCACCCGGGTGAAACGGTTCCGCTGGCGCGAGCGTCAGGAACGAGCCACTGCCGGCACACGGTCCGCTCGGCCAGGCGGCGTCGGCACGCCACGCCCGACCGGTAACCGAGTTCCTGCGGCGAGGGTTTCCCGGAGTTCTCGGTCCGCAGCGCACATGTGCGTGCGACGGGCCGCCGCGTCCCCGCATCCGCGACGTCGAGAACCAGGGCTCCACCCGTGTGATGGCCAAGCTCGGCAGGGCTCACGATCGCACGACGGCCGTGCCCGGTATCGGGCAGCCGGTGCGGGTCACCGCGATCACGCCGGAGCGGTACGCGGCGGCGCGGCAGGGGTTACGCCCGGCGCCCGTCAGACCCCGCCCGCTGTGGCCGGGTTGGGGGCGGGCCGGCTGCGCATCGGCCGGGGAACTGCCATAGGGTTCGGCGCGGACCGGCTCGTTCGGTCAGTTGCGGTACAGGGCAGTTCAGTTCAGGTCAGATCAGGTCGCAGTCAGGCAATCGCCCGACAGGCACGTGCAGGGGAGCACCAGCGTGAGTCTCATCAAGAAGGCATTCGAAGTCATCGAGAAGGGCTTTGACGCGGGCGGTGACGCCATCCACGACTTCACCGTCAACCGCCGCACGGCCGAGCTCTTCCTGAAGCTGGGTGTCGCGGTCTACGCCGAGCAGCGCCTCGGCGGCTCGCACGAGCCGGTGGAGCGGATGTTCGAGGCCCTGGAGGGCCATGTCGCCGAGAACGGCGAGGTGGAGCTCGACCACCTCAAGGAGGCCCACGAGGTCCTGGGCGAGGCGTTCGTGGCCAAGCACACCGCGGAGATCGAGGCGGCGGAGGCCGCCGAGGCCAAGGCCGTCGAGGAAGCCAAGGCCGCCGCTGCCGCCGCTGCCGCCGTGACTCCCGCGGCTCCCGTGGCGGCCCCCGCGGTTCCGGCACAGGCCCCCGCTCCTGCCGCTCCCGTCGAGGAGGCCGCCGCCCCCGTCGCCCCGGCGGAGGCCCCCGCGCCCGCCCCGGCTCCGGCTCCGGCTCCGGCTCCCGCTCCGGCTCCGGCTCCGGCTCCGGCTCCCGCTCCGGCTCCGGCTCCGGCTCCGGCGGAGCCCACCCCCGCCGGCTGACCCCCGAGCGAGGGCCCGGCGGACGTCGTCTCGGCGGATTCCCGGGATCGCCGCAACACCTGATCACTGGCGTGTGCGGCTAGGAGCGCAAGCAGCGGCTCGGCTGGGAGTTCCCGGCCGAGCCGCTGCTGCATCGTCGGCGGGAATGCTCCCATAGCCCCGTCCCTCCATGGATAGGGCAAGAACGAAGGCTCATGAACGACCGATCGGACTGGCCGACGGACAAACTGTCCGCGCTCCGCCTCGGCAGGAGGCTGGTTGCGGAAGTCCCGGCATCGCGGTGGCGGGACACCGCAGTCGGTGGGCTTCCGGGCCTCCGTGCTCCGCCGCGGAGCGGGCCAAGCAGGGAAGGTAAGTGAGGTGCCGGCAGTCGCCGGAAAGCCCGCACTACCCTGGTCCCAGGGGGCGAAGCGCGCGCGTTGGGGGCGAAGATGAAGCGCTTGGTCGGAAGATGCACGGAAGCGGCTTACGTGGTGTTGACCGGAGGTCTGGCCGTAGCGGGAGCCGTCGACGAACGAGCTGCCTTCTACCTGGCCGCCGTCGCGTTGACCCTCCCCTCGGGCGCCGTCGCCCTTCCGGCGATGTACGGGGGTTATGCGGCGATCTCGGCGATCGGCTCGATCTGGGCTCCTGCCGCCGGCCCGGACGGGACGGAGGCCGGCTGGCTGAGCCTCGGCAGCGCAACTCTGAACGTGGCCCTGTTGACCTGCGCCGCGATCGCCAATGTCGCCCTGCTGCGACGCATGTCGCGCCATCGGCGCCCGTCCCACCGCTGAGCAGCCTCCGAGGCCCTCGGGGAGACGACCCTCGGCCGCACCCTCTTGGTGGGGTTCCGGGCCGCTGTGCCACGCCCGAAGGGAGGTCCGCTCGTGTGACGACCGGACCGGCCCGGACCAGGCCCCGCCCGCGGCCCCGGCACGGCCGGGGCGGCGCGCCATCACGCCCACGGACGCCCGCCGTCCTGCGGCCGGCTCCGGGCGGCTGCGGGACGGCGGGCGAGCCGGACTCAGACCGGCGTGGAGAAGCGGCGGCAGACGTGGACCCGGGCGAACTCGCCCCGCAGTCGCTCTTCGTCGGCGAGCGTGGCGTGCAGGAACAGTGCGATGGGCCGCAGGCCTGCTCGGGCAGCCTCGATCGCGTGGCCGGGTTCACCGGACGAGGTGCAGTGATTGGCGTAGACGTGCAGGTAGTGGTCGCTCTCGGCGAAGCCCATCGCCCGATACCAGGCCAGGGTGTCCGCGTCGTCGCGTGTCCAGGCGTCCAGCGTGGAAGCCCCGGCGGCCCGGGCCCGCGAGCGGGTCTTCTCCAGCAGTCTGCGGCCGATGCCGCGGTGCTGGTGGTCGGGGTGGACTGCGACGGTGTCGATGGTGGCCAGATGGCCCTCGACGCTGGTGTCCATGATCCCGACGATGCGGTCGTGCTCGTCGACCGCGACCAGGTCCAGGCCCGGGCCCGACGTGCCGGGCCTGGCCTGCAGGACGTCGTCGAAGTAGGCGGTGGTCAAGAAGGCCAGCACCCGGCAGTGCAGCCAGGCGGTCTCATCGGCGGGCGTGTACTCGCGGACGGTGTAGTTCACGGTCGTGATCCTCTGCAGGCGTGGTGGTGTGCGGACGGTGGCTGCAGAGGCGAGAGATCATGCCGCAGATCCTGACCGACCCCGCGGACGGGCGGCAAGCGAGTTTCCCGCTCCCGCGGACCCGGTGCCGGCTACCTGGGGTCGGCCGCTGGTGCCGGCAGGGCGGCGCGGCTGACCCGGCATGCGAAACGCCCGGTCACCAGGCCCTCCTGGCTCCAACGGCGCCTGGCCACCTCCGCCGCCACGGCAACCGCCACCACCGCGTCCGCGATCCGTCACCCGGCAGGTGGCGGCGGCACCGGATCATCGGTCAAGGCCACCAGCACTGTCGTGAACAGCGACCGACCGTGTCCGCGGGACGCCCCAGTTCGGCGGCGATCCGGCGGTGCCCCCAGCCGCCGGCGGCCATCTCCAGCCCCGCGCACGTCAGCCCCGCACCGAACCGGTCCCGGATCCTACGAGGCCGCGCATGCCCCGGCCGGGCGCACCCCGGACAGGCCAACGAACGACGGCAGCAACGGGGTGGGCGGCTCACAGAGTTCATCAGGAACCAGACGCTTCGATGGATCAGCGCCCACGACCGGCATCGCACCGCACGAACATCACGTCACGTGAGACAACCTCTAAGCCTTGACTGGTGCGGCCGACCTGGCGGCCTGCTCGATCTTCGCGCAGTGGGCTGCACGGGCTTCCTCGTCGATCTGCTGCTCGTGTTCGGCGCGCAACCCGGTCCGGCCGTCGAGGCCCTCGCGCAGGATATCGGCGTGCCCGGCATGCCGGATGGACTCGCCGAGGACGTGGACCATGATGGCGAACAGGTTCGTGTCGGCATAAGGCTCCGGCCACCACGGCACGTGGCCGGGGGCGTCGAGGGGAAGCTCGTTGATCGTCGCGTCCGAGTGTTCCCACGTGCGCCGGTAGAACCCGATGATCTGATCGCGGGTCTCGTCCTCGGTCGCCCACAGATCGCTGCCGTTGGAGTCCTGCCACCGGGGCAGCGGTTCCGGGGAAGGGCGGTCGAATACCTCGCCAAAGTACCTGGCCTCGACGGTGGCCACGTGTTTGACCAGGCCGAGGAGGTTGGTCCCGGTCGCTGTCAAAGGTCGGCGGGCGTCGTATTCGGACAAGCCGTCGAGTTTCCAGAGAAGCGCCTTGCGGTCCCGCCGTAGTCTCCCGAACAGGTTGTCTTTCGCGAATTCATCGATCATGCGGCATGAGCCTGCCATGGGCTGCTCGTGGTCTCAAGATCCCGTACGTGGTCCGCGACGACTGGCAGAGCCGAGGCCTGGCCATGACCGCCCGCCCTGACCTGCTACAAGAAGCTCGCGGAACGTGCCACGCGCTGAGGAACGGCAGCACTATGCGGTTTCGTTCTCCCGTCTCCCATGGCGCCCCGATGGCTGAACGCTGGGGGTCTGCACCATCAACGCCGATCTCACCGAGAGCCGGCGGGAGCGGGAGCGCCTGGCGGTTCTCGGTGGGGCGGGCACGCGTTTGGGCAGCACCCTGGATCTGATGCAGACCGGTCAAGAACTGGCCGATCTTGCCGTGCCCCTCGCCGACTTCGTAGCCGTGAACCTGGAGCACTCGGTTCCATTGGGCCAGGGGCCCCCGGCGTGCATCGGCTCGATCGGCGAACGCTTCCCCGTTCTTCAGCGGGCCGGCGTGGCATCGGTCCGCCCGACCGGCGAGTCCCGGCTCGTACCGAAACCGGACACCTCTGCGGGCTCATGGGTCGTCAGACGCCGGAGATGGCGCAAAGGGTCCGGGAGACCGGGATCCTCTCGGTGATGGTCGTGCCCATCCGTGCGCGGCGCGTACCGCCGGGGCTGGCCTCGTTCGTCCGCACCGAGAATCCGACACCGTTCCAGAAGGACGATCCGCTCCTGGCCCAAGAGGTCGTCAGCCGCGCCGTGGTGGTCGTCGCCAGAGTGCTCCCCTACGCTTCGGCACCCGGGATCGGGGCCTCCATGAGCACGAGACGCTCGCCCCCATGCGGATAGAGGTGAGGGGTGCCGGACGGGGCGGCCCGTCGATTCGGACCGCCCCGTCGAACGATGCTCAGCGCCAGCCGAGTTCCGGTGCCACGTGGGTGAGGATGCTGTCCAGCACATGGGCGTTGTAGTCGACCCCGAGCTGGTTCGGGATGGTCAGCAGCAGGGTGTCCGCGGCCTGGATCGCCTCGTCGTCCCGCAGCAGCTTCACCAGTTCCTCCGGCTCCGCGGCGTAGGAGCGCCCGAAGACGGCCCGGGTCGTGTCGTCGATCATGCCGACCTGGTCCCGGGAACCGCGGTCGCGGCCGAAGTAGGCCCGGTCGAGGTCGTTGGTCAGGGCGAAGATGCTGCGGCTGACCGACACCCGGGGCTCCCGGGTGTGGCCCGCCTTCCGGTACGCCTCGCGGTACGCCTCGATCTGCTTGCGCTGCTGGACGTGCAGCGGCTCGCCCGTCTCGTCGTTCTTCAGCGTCGAGCTCTGCAGGTTCATCCCCAGCTCGGCGGCCCAGACGGCGGTCGCGTTCGATGCCGAGCCCCACCAGATCCGGTCGCGCAGCCCCTCGGAGTGCGGTTCGATCCGCAGCAGCCCGGGCGGGTTGGGGAACATCGGGCGCGGGTTGGGGGTGGCGAAACCCTCGCCGCCGAGGACCGTGAGGAACGCCTCGGTGTGCCGGCGGGCCATGTCGGCGTCCGACTCGCCCGGCGCGGGGTGGTAGCCGAACAGGCGCCAACCCTCCACCACCTGTTCCGGTGAGCCGCGGCTGATGCCCAGTTGCAGCCGACCGGCCGATATGAGGTCGGCGGCGCCCGCGTCCTCGGCCATGTACAGCGGGTTCTCGTAGCGCATGTCGATCACGCCGGTGCCGATCTCGATCTTCGAGGTCCGCGCGCCGATCGCCGCGAGCAGCGGGAACGGGCTGGCCGCCTGCCGGGCGAAGTGGTGCACGCGGAAGTACGCACCGTCCACGCCGAGCTCCTCGGCGGCGACCGCGAGATCGATCGACTGGTGCAGGACATCCGCGGCCGACCGGGCCCGGGAATGCTCGCTGGGCGACCAGTGGCCGAAGGAGAGGAATCC
The DNA here is from genome assembly GCF_033792725.1 of Streptomyces sp. PA03-5A. Taxonomy (NCBI): domain Bacteria; kingdom Bacillati; phylum Actinomycetota; class Actinomycetes; order Kitasatosporales; family Streptomycetaceae; genus Streptomyces; species Streptomyces sp. PA03-5A. The sequence continues at coordinate 183,821 of NZ_JARAVL010000014.1, forward strand.
GATTTTCTTCACATCATGTCCAGCGGTTGGAGGTTTCGTTCGATTCCCGCCCCCGTTCATTTCTCCAGGTCGGGGAACGGTACGAGGTCAAACGCGGCCAGTACCTCGGCGACGGCGGTGCGTGCTCTCCTCCGGCGTCGGGGACGGCGGCACGCCCGGTGTGCGTCCCGGCCCGAGGTCATGAACCGCTCGGCTGGCGGGCCGGGTGCAAGGGCGGCCACAGCGCGCATCGATGCCCCCGGTTGGCCATCCCGTACCGGATGCCATGTACGTGCATCAGGTTGCTGGCCCGGACGGTGAAGGGGCGGTCGCCATCCGGGAACGACGCAGCCGGCAGTGCGTAGCAGGTCTCACTGGTGTGGTGTCCGTACCCGTCCTGCGCAGCGTCGACGTGACCGGCCTGATGTCAGCTGGGCTGGGCCGTCGGCATGATGAAGACCTGCGGGAGATTGACCCTCAGCGGCATGGAGGCGATGAAGCCAACCGTCTGCGCGATGTCGTCCGACTGGAGCCAGTCCATGGTCTCCTTCGACCCCTCCAGCCACGCGCTGGCGCCGGGGTCAGTGACGTGCTCCTGCAGCTCCGTGCCCACGATCCCGGGCTCGATTGCGGAAACCCGCACGCGCTTCGGGCCCAGCTCCACCCGGAGGTGCTTCGACAAGTGCGAGACGAACGCCTTGGTGCCGGCGTAGACGGCGAAGGTCGGGTAGAGGTTCTGTGCGGCGCTCGACGAGGTGTTGATCAGGTCGGCGACGCCGCGCTCGGTGGCCGCCTCGACCAACTGCGGCGTGAACGCGCCGATGACGTTCATCAGTCCGGAGATGTTCAGGTCGATCTGGCGCTGCCATTGGTCGGCGCGCAGCTCCTCGACGGGCGCGGGCAGCATGACGCCGGCGTTGTTGAACAGCAGATCCGCGCCACCGAGGTCGTTCTTGACCTGGTCGGCGGCGGCACCCACGGCCTGGGCGTCGGTCACGTCCGTGGCGATCGCCAGTGCGGTGCCGCCGTTCTTTTCGATGCGGGAGACCAGCTCGGCGAGCCGATCCCCGCGCCGGGCCAGCACGGCGACCTTGGCTCCCAGCGATGCCAGGTGTTCAGCGGTCGCTTCGCCGATACCGCTGGAGGCGCCGGTGACGACGGCCACTCGGCCGACGAGCGGAGTAACAGAGGTCTGCGAGGTCATTGAGGGATTACCTTCCGTGGAACCTTCGGGGGGCGGTCGCTCATCCGGGCCGCTCATCCAGCACACCACCACCAGACCCCCTGCCAGGACCGCGTGCGGCACCCTGCCGAGGCTGGTACCGACAGGACCACCCAAACCGGGTATCCGGCACACACAGGGCGCCACACTGGGTGTATGGACACGCGAAGCGAGCTCGCCGACTTCCTGCGTACCCGGCGCAGCCGATTGACCCCTGACCAGGCAGGGGTGCCCGAGGACGGCCGCACACGCCGGGTTCCGGGACTGCGTCGGGAGGAGGTCGCCCGACTCGCCGGGGTGAGCACCGAGTACTACATACGGCTCGAACAGGGTCGAGCCGGGAACCCGTCACCGGAGGTCCTTGAGGCCTTGGGCGGGGCCCTGCACCTGGACGCGACCGAGAGGGAACACCTGAAGGATCTGCTGGCCCGGCCGAGCGCGGCCACGCGTCGCGCCCCCACCGGCCCGCAGCGGATCCGCCCGGGTCTGCTCCTGATGCTGGAGACGCTGCAGCACGTGCCGGCGTACGTCCTGGGTCGGCGGACCGACGTCCTGGCATCGAACCGACTGGCGCGAGCCGTCCTCACCGATTTCGACGCCCTGCCCGTACCGGCGCGGAACCTGGCTCGCTACTACCTGCTGGACCCCTCCGCCCGGCAGACCGTCGGCGACTGGGAACGCATCGCTGCCGAAACCGTGGGCATACTCCGCCTCGAGGCCGGGCGCCGGCCCCATGACCGGCAACTGGCCGACCTGGTGGGCGAACTCATGCTGCGGTCTCCTGAGTTCACGACCTGGTGGAACGATCACCGGGTGCTGCGTTGCACCCACGGCGCCAGGGCTCATCATCACCCCGTCGTCGGTGACCTGCACTTCGTCTTCGAGTCCTTCCCAGTCCCCGGGGACGCGGAACAGACCCTGTACGTCTACAACGTGGAACCGGGCTCCCCAACCGAACAGGCACTGCGCCTGCTCGAGTCCTGGAACGCACCCGCCCCTGATCACAGGCCGATTCGCCCCACTCCGCCCCCGGCCTGACGCCACAGAGCCCTCAGCCGCGGCAGGAACCGTGAAAGGAGCGGTTCCCCCCGATCGACCGAGGAGGAACCTCCGATCGGCGAGTGGCCGCCCCTTACGTGCGGCCTACGAATTCCGTCGAATCAGTAGCTGGCGTTTCTCAAATAAATTCATGCGGGCGCTGCAGAAGCGGCTTCGAGTCCGAGCACGGGCATTTTGAGCTTGCCCTTTTCTGAGAGGATGCGCCGATTGCCGTCTGCGTCCTTCCCGAAAGTCCGATAAGGCTTGAGGCCCGACTGCATGGCTCCCGGAGCAATGCAGTCGGCGACGTAAAGCTCCGCGTCGATATTGAGATGTCATCGTTGCGTAGGTATGGGAAACTCGCTGCTGGCGATGAGCGTCTCGGCTTCGGTGCCCGGTATCGGAGCCTCCACGAGCACGAGGCGCTTGACGTGACGGGGGTAGAGGGTGGCGTAGGCGTAGCCGACCGATATTCCGGGTCGTGACGGACAAGGGTGATGAGGCTTCTCGCACCGAGATGGTCGAGCAACGCTTTGATGTCACCCGCCATTGTTTGTTTGTCCCACTCGCTCTCAGGCTTCGACGATCCGCTGACCCCCGATAATCGGGAGCCACGACGAACCAGCCATCGGAATGTAGTGGCTCGATGACGTGACGGAATTCCCACCAGGTCACGGACCCCGGTGCCAACGTGTGGCCGGGAGGGTCGAAGGACACCATCGACCGGCTCACACCGGACGACATCGCGCACCTCCGGGAAGTCCGGCGCGTTCGACTGGCTCACGCCCGAAGAAGTCGCACAGCGCATTTCCCGGCTCTTATCGATCCGGCTCCTGGACGCAATAGACGACGCTGGCCCACATGTCCACAGCCACGACGGCAAGCACGTGATCTCTGCCTAAGTGCAGTTGACATCTGACGCCCTACGCCCAACCATCAGGCCGGAGATCGAGTCGGGGCCTTGGCTCTGCGGCCTCGCCCCACGGACTTCCCTGGAGGAGGATCATGGGCGCGGTTGTCGTCTTCGCGATCATGTTCATCGGGGGCGCAGTGTTGGCGGCGGACTACCGCGATTCAGTCCACAGGTTCCTGGACTTCTGGAGCATCCTGCTCGACGGCAGGCCCAACGATGTCCTCCCACGCGGCTTCGCCCGTGCCTTCGGAGCCTTCTGGGCCTTCATGGGCGCCACGGGGATCGTCGCCCTGACGGTGAACGCCGTCACCGGCCACTGAGCTGGCCGCCGCCGACACCGCTTGCCTGGCTTGGCTGTGCGCGTCTGACAGGCGTGCGCAGGCAGGGCCGGGGCCATGCCGGTGGAGTTGAGCGCGGTCGAGCAGCGACATCACGCGGTCATGGAGGCCGTCGCGGGGGTCGGCGACTCAATTCGCGGCTCGATATTCGTACATGTCCACCCAGAAGTGCACCAACTGCCCAGACCGCGGCCCATCGCCTCGTGGTCGACCGGGACGCCGGTCGATGCCCACCGGTCGCCGGCGGCGCCGCCGCTGTACGGCGGGCCCGGCTTCCATCCTGATCAGGACTGAGCGGCGGCGGCTCAGCGGTGAGGGATGCCGCCCAGCACCGAGGGCGACTCCCTGGGAGCGACTCGGGGCCAGTGGGGCGTGAAACAGACGGAAGCCCATATTTTATGATGTCGGTCACAGCGCTCCGCCGACCAACTGGCGCACTTAGTAGACGCGGCGTGGCGGATACCTGAGGGTTTGTCCCTATTTGCCGGAATGTGGATCCCGCCGCACGTCCCGGAGTTCCGCCCGGCCGACCCGCACGCCCGCTGCCCCGCGGTGCAAGGCTTCTGACGTCGCGACAGCTTTCTCTCGCGCCGCCATGTGCGGACTGCAGACCCGCGCACTCCCCCCGGCGAGGTCCTGGGACCTACGAGGCGACGTAGTGGCGGGACCCTTTGCGCTCCCTGTCGAGCCGTTCTAACAATGACCCCCCACAGGACGTCGCTGCAGTTCGGAACCGGTGTTCACGCGGAGTCGACCGCGCACCGGGCGCTCGGCGTCACCGAGTGAGAAGGAGCCCTCACATGAAGTCGTCCCGCACCTCCGCGAGGCTCCTCGCCCTCGCTCTCGGCCTGGGTCTGGCCTCCAGCGCGCTGGGCGTGGCGGTGCCGGCGAGCGCCCAGACGGCAGCCGCCCCGTCCGCTTCCGCAGGTACCTCCGTGGCGCGGTACGACGGGTCGGTTGCGGAGGCCACGAACAACACGGTGTTCTTCAAGGCTGTGCTCAAGTCGGTCGCCGAGAAGCGCGCCGCCCAGCCCAACGCGCAGGCGGTGACCGTCTACTACGACGCCTCCAAGGCACCGACCTTCCGTTCGCAGATAGCGAGCGCGGCCTCGATCTGGAACAGCTCCGAGTCCAACGTCAAGCTCCAAGAGGCGTCGAGCGGTGCCGACTTCTCCTACTACGAGGGCAACGACTCCCGCGGGTCCTACGCCTCCACCAACGGCCATGGAAGCGGCTACATCTTCCTCGACTACACCCAGAACCAGCAGGACGACTCGATCCGCGTCGTCACCCACGAGACCGGGCACGTGCTGGGCCTGCCGGACAACTACAGCGGGCCGTGCAGTGAGCTGATGTCGGGCGGCGGCCCCGGCCCGTCCTGCACCAACCGCTACCCGGACGCCACCGAGCGCTCGCGTGTCGACCAGCTGTGGGCCGGGGGACTCGCGCAGGCCCCGGGCACGGTGAACCAGCCCGGTGACCACCTGAGCCCCGCACCGCCGGTAGGGACCGTGACGCCGGGCCACGGTCCGGGGCGTCCGCGCAGCAGCACGCCCTGGAACTGATCGTGTTCCCGAGTGGGAAGCGGCTCGCTGTCGAGGATGGCTACAGCCACGTGCTCAAGACGCTCGTCTGAGCACTCTTGCAGGCCGGCCGACAGACGCTGGTGCTTTGTACGGCTGTCCTGGGAGGGCGGAGCCAGGAGGCGAAGCCAACCCGTACGCAGGCGGTACCGAATCGACTGTGCCGGTAACCGCCACCGTGAGAGTTCATCCTGGCCCCTGCGGGGCACCGAGGTCGACCCGGCTCATCCCCCTTCCACCCGCGGCATTCGACGCAGGTCAGCTGTACGCAAGTGAGTGACTAGCCTTCATGACGACGGGACAGGGGCCGGGCCTCGGCGACACGGGAAAGCATTGATCATGGGCAGCGAAGTACCCGCGGACTTGCTGGAGATTGTCGATGCGCTGCTGCCGGGCGCTCCCCTGGATCGGGTGCGTCTGGCTGCCGATGGCAATGTCCATCATGTCGTGCTGCTGCCGGGCATCGCGGCCGTGCGGATCAGCAAGCGTCCGTCGGCAGCGGAGGCGCTGCCCCGCCGGATGGAACTGCTACGGGCGATCGGCGCCGCCGGTCTGCCCTTCGCCGTACCGGAGCCGCTCACGCCGGTCGCGGTCTTCGACGGCCGTGCCGCCGTTGCCGTGTCCTGGATCGACGGCGTCGCACTGCCTGAGGATGGAGGGGACCCGGAGCAGATCGGGGAACTCCTGCGGGCCCTGCGGGAAGTCCCCCTCACAGTGGACCTCCGCCAGGCCCTGGCCGCCGCCCAGGACCCAATCCCCACACGGGGCTGGGCCGGCATCCTGGCCGAGGACGTCATCCCCCGCCTGCCCGCGCGGTGGCGCGAGGAAGGCCGGCGCCGCCTCGACGACGCGATCGCCCTGGACCCCGTACCCGACGCGCTCGTCCACGGCGACCTCGCCGGCTCCAACGTCCACTGGAGCCCCGACGGCAAACTCATCGGCGTCCTGGACTGGGACCTCGCCCTGCCCTTCGACCCCGCCATCGACGCCGCCTGCATGGCCTGGCACGGCTGGGACACCATCCGCAACGCCGTCGACCACGCCACCTACCAACGCGCCCGCATCTGGGACCAGACCTTCGGCATCGAGCACCTGATCGCCGTCCTGCCGGGCAAACCTCTGTCCAACGTCGACAGCTACGTCAACCACATCGTCCCCTGGCTCGAACACCACACCCCCTGACAGTCCCACCGCAGGACTGCGTTCGCTGTGCGGCGAGTTCGGCCGGCGTGGGCTCACGTCGCGCTGCCGGCGCCTGATCGGTGCGCTCCGGTTCGCGCGCCGGCACGGCCCGGCGCATCCAGTGTCCGGATCAGCGTCTCGTGGAGCGGGGCGGACACTCCCAGCGTTGGGGGCTCGAGCCGCTTGATGAGGGCCGACCCGCGCCGGAGCAGGGCCAGTGGCTTGCGGTCCAGGCAGACCACGACGTGGTTGGCGGTTGCGGAGTTCTTGGCCGCGGCCTGCAGCAGGGCGTCCGGAAAGGTGTCAGGGGGCTTCCTCGTCTCCCCCGGCCACCGTCCGGGCGAGGCTGTTCAGTGCCGTAGGGTCTCTGCTTGGGGATCGAAGATCAGTCCATGTTCGCGCGCCAGCGCAGCGGCGTATGAGGACACTTCCTCGGCCCTGCTGTACGTCATGACCAGGTACAGGATCGGGCCCGAGGCTTCGTTGACGACCGGTGGTGACGCCCACGGGCTTCGTGGCATGTCATCGGGGTATCGCTCGACGAGCGCCTCGACGTAGGCATCGATGCGTGGCGACGGTGGTACGACCGCGTCCTCCGATTCCAAGTAGCGCCCGTAGAGCTCGTCGTAGATCGCGCCCGCGTCATCGTCATCGAGCGGGCGCGCGCCTTCCCACACCGCCAGGTCGTAACTCACCGCCGCGTCCTTGCAGGTCCCCGCGCGGGTCGGTCAGCCGGGCATGGCCCTGACGGGGCCACATCCTCCATGGACCAAGGACGGAGTATGAGGGCAGGAGCGGATGGCCATGCGCCCCGACGGAGTAAGACGGCCTCATTCTCCGGGCGATCATATGCCGCCACGCCACCGACACCGGCCAGTCGGGTCGCCGTCCACCGCCGCCGCAAAGCCATCGTCGGGGCGCTGGCCCGTGCAGCGGCCCTGTGTGCAGGCACCGGAACTTCATCCTGTCGGGGCCGGCCCGATGGCCGTGACCGGCCCACACTGGTCACAGTCATCGGTCTGCTTGCCTGTCACCGACCCGGGCACCTAGCAGTAGTTGTCGTAGCTGGTGCGGTATGCGAGGTCGTACGCGTCCTTGTAGTCTTCCGTGGCCTTTGCCGGAGCGTACGAGTGCCGGTAGTCGCACTTGAGGGTGAGGGCGTCGCGCTTGCCGTCCTTCGCACCCTTCGTCTTGCCCTCGGAGGCGTCGTTGGCGCCTGCAGGCGTATTGGGAGCCGCCTCACCACGACAGTAGTTGTCGTAGCTGGAGCGGTATGCCAGGTCGTACGCGTCCTTGTAGTCCTCCGTGGCCTTTGCCGGAGCGTACGAGTGCCGGTAGTCGCACTTGAAGTTGAGTCCGTCGCGCTTGCCGTCCTTCGCACCCTTCGTCTTGCCCTCGGAGGCATCGTCCGCAGGAAGGTGCGCGGCTCGCGAGGTAGTCGTTGCCGAGATGTTTGTGGTGTCGGCCGCCGCCTGCGTCATCAGCGCGGGCGAGAACGCCAGTGCTGCCGCGGCGACGGGGCTCGCCATGATCGCGATGCTTCGCTTCGCGCGCATAGCTATCCTCTTTCTTCGAGACATTACGTGCGCATGGCGCCTGAACCTGGCCAGGACACATCCCGGGAGCGGTATCCACACCGCGATGCGCTGGGCACCATGAGGGCCGGTGGCTTCCGGCTTGCGACGCCAACTTCCTCGCGTGCGTAATTGGATTACAGCTGCAATTGTGGCGCCTGTGTTTCGACCGTATCGAGCGATGCGTGCGGTGTCCACTTATGGCCTAATGGCGCATGATTGATGCCTCAACTGCCGTAAAAACACGGCGATGACCAGCAGAAATCTCTGCGTTCGCATTGGTGCCTGCGGCAATTGTCAAAGCCTCATCCATGCACGCCACGGCACCTCTGCGCACCTTCCGACATCGCGCGGATGGCAGCGTGCCCCTCCCATTCCGGGCGGCCCCCGGGCGCGGTCCCCCGGGGCGTTGGCGCGATCTGCATCGCCGCTGGCTCGGCAAGACCGACGAAACACGCCCGCATCCGAGACCACGGCGCACGGGCTCCTGACACCCCTCCCAACACTCAAGATCGCGTTACGAACTCCACGGGCCGGGACGGTCACCACGAGAGGCACACGAGGATGCCTAGAGTGGCGGCGGGGACGCGGTCAGCGCTGCCAGAGGAACGCGGCCCGCTCGCAGGGCCGGCAGACGAAGGTGTAACCCAGGCCACCACCACCGAAGTTCGCGGAGGTGGCGTGGTCGTGGCCTTCCTCCAGTTCCGCCACGAACGCCATGGGCGCGGCGCAGGAAGGGCAGGACGGCGTCTCGTCGTTCTGCAGCCAGTCCGGCTCGCCGCCCAGCCGTCCGAGGACGGGCGCCGTCGTGGCGACGTCGACGGGCTGCGGGCGCAGCGCGGTGACGGCGCCGAGCAGCGTCTCGCCCTCGGCGGGGACGGCGGCCGGACCGAGCGGGCCGGTGAACAGGTAGGCGCGGTTGCCACCCGCGGCGGCGTCCCAGTCGTCGCACATGCCCGGGTCGTTCTGGCAGAAGAAGACGGCGACCGCCCCGCCGTCGACGGGCAGGTGCGCGAGGAACTGCAGCGCCCCGGCACAGTTCCGGCAGGTCGGCCACACGAAGCCCTCCGGGACGAGCGGGACTCCGCCGGTACGAAGGACGGGCGCGTCGGGGGCGGCTTCCCCGTCGTGGATCAGGAGCACGGCGACAGCCTAGACGACTGGGTCCGCTGTTCTCAGTGGTCGTGGGCGGTCAGGGATCGTTGGTTCTTGGCGTCGCCACTCCGGTTGTGCCGGATGCCGGCTGCGGGGCGAGGGGGCGTTGCCCGGTGCGTGCGAAGAATCCGGCCAGGGTTCTGCCACCGTGTTGTTCCGGACTGAGCCGACCTGAAGGGGTCGGAGACGGCCTCGATCCACTGGCGGCACACGGGCACGTCGTCCATGCCGGCGGCCTCCTCCTTGCGGTCGGGTAGGACCCGGTGGACGTCGAAACGCTCGGTGAGCATCGCCTCGAACTCCCGGCCCGCGAAGCCCTTGTCGGCGAGGGGCCGCCTGTGCGGTGCGGATGAGACGGTGGTCGCGTTCCAGCACCGCGGCTAGGTTCATCCGCCCAGCGCGACTGGCGCCAGGCCGGAAGGCAGATGGTGCACGGCCAGTGCCACAGCCTCCTTCGCCGTGGTGAAGACGCCGAGGTCCTCGTTGGCGATGCTCCCGCCCGCTCCGTACGTGCCATCGCTTTTCGCGGCCAGGTACGGTCCGACGACGGTCAGGCGCGGGCGGGTTGTGGTCGAGAAGCGCAGCGCCCAGTGGCTGGTGAACGGGTAGAGGGCGCGCAGGACCGGCTCGGCGTACGCGGCCTCGATCAGGGCCTGGTACGTCTCGTGCCAGTCGTACTCCATTTCGGCCGCCTCCAGGCGCAGGCTCTGCCACTCGGATTCCGTCAGCCGTGCGGGATCGTGGTCCGGCACCTCAAATCGTCCGGTCACATGCACGAAGGGTGCCGCTCGGCGGATGTCGTTCAGGGACGCCCCGTCGTGCCACGCCAGGGCGGCACTGGCGATTTCTGCCAGGTCGTCTGTCCTACCGTCGATGAGGGCCAGGCTCTGGAACGGTTCCGTGCCCCGGATCGACCAGACTCGTTCGTACGACCAAGCACTGATCTTCAGCGGTTCGCGATGCGGCAAGGTGCTGGGCACAACCGCATGGACCAGGTCCGAGGACCGGACCGGAACGGCGTCGAGGCGACCTTCCGCCGCGGTCCGGAGCGCTGCGGCAAGGCTGCCACAGGCCGCGACGTCGGGGTACAGGACAGCGGGGTCAGGAGGTGTCGGCACGACTCCAATTGTGCCTGAGCCCCTGGTTGCCTGGGGTGGATGCGTTGATGCATCTCTGAAGAGACGATCGCTGATCCTGTGCGGCAGGGTTGGTTCGCAGGGTGAAGACGAGTGGTCTGCGGAGGGACCACGTGGCCAGAGGATGCCAGCGGCGCTGAGCCGGAGTGCGCACGGTGGCGCGCTGCTCTAGTGTCGGAAAAAGGGGTGGTCTGCCGAGCCGACCGCTGCGAGGCCCGCTTCCACGGTCATGCACCGGTCGTGTCCGCTGCTCGGCGCCTTGAGTTCCCGACCGGCCCCGGAGAGCAGGTGCCTCCCATGCGCACGTCGATCCGAATCGCCAGTGTCCTCACCGGTCTGACCGTCGCACTCGGCGGCGCGGCTTTCCCCGTCCCCGCCGCCCACGCGGACATCCCGTCCTGCACGAACATGGTCCGGCAAACGGGCGTCGAGGTTTCCGACGCCGTCACAACGGCGTGCACCCTGGGGGTACACGGTGACCTGAAGGGCTGTGTGAGCGGCCTGACCGGGGCCGGCGTACCGGGCGGCGCCGCCACCGGGGCCTGCCGGGCAGCGGCCAACCCGCCGTGACGGCGCTTGTCGCCGGGGCCTTCACAGGTGAGACCACCTCACCGGGGCCGGCCAAAGGTCGCCACCTGTGGACAGTTGCCTGGCCCGCTTCGTGGGTTGGGAGATCAGCTGCGTGACCTGCCGCACGGGGCCCGCCCCTCATCGGGTGAGCCCACGCACGCGTGACTCCAACTGCACGTACAACCTCGGCGGAATCGAACGGGCCGCAGGTAGTCACTGCCCGGAGGTCGGCGTGCCCTGCGCGGCGATCGACTTGGGGCCGCATGAAAGTCGGGCGGCTTCTCGTGCAACGGCCAGGTCGGCTTCGCTGCCGGGACCGGTCCGGGTGCCGCACTCAAGGGTGCCCGAAGCCTCCGCCGTCCAGCTCTTCGCATGCCCGATGGTCACGGTTTTCGTGCCTGGGCACGTGTACCGGAAGTCCGCCTCGACGACGTGTGTCTCGTTGTACAACACAAATCGGCCTGCCCCGGGCGTCGAGACGGCCCGGCTCAGATTGGGATCGCCCGGTCTTCTGCCGACCTCGGTGAAAGGCATGTCGGCGGAAGTGTCATCCTCCTGGGCCTCGCCTACCAATTGCGCAAGGGAAAACAGCACGTCACGCGACGGCAAGGCTGGACCGCTCGCCAATACGGATGTCTCGGGCCACGAGACCCGGTGCTTGGGTGCCTTCGTGAACGTGCCGCCGCCCTTGCCGAAGGTCTCCACCTCGGAGAGGGCGGAGAGCCGAACAGGCCGCTCGACGTTGAACCACTGGTACGTTCCGTTGACGCAAGCCCTCGGACCCATGGTCCGAGCCGGCACCGACGGCGCTGCCTTGCCTTCGGTGTACGTGGCGGTTTCGGTACACCCACCAGCGCCTGCGATCGCCACGAGGGCGACACCAGTAGCGATCGTTCGCCTCATGGCGATTCCCTCACGTAGTGCTCGGCGAGCGGCCGGGTCTCACCCCTGGAGCGAGGGGCCGATGCATGATCGCATAGTGGCGCACGGTGTTGCGCGCGGCCGCCGTTGAGCCGCCCTCCCTGGAGATCGTTGACGAGCGATTCCGTAATCTCCGCGCTGCTCGGCAAGCAGCAGTTCGGCACGCCCGCACTGTCAGACGCTGGACAGCTGGGACTCCGAAGCCCGGTTCGTGTGGTTCTCGACGCCGACCGATCGCATCAAGGTGGGGCACCTGCGCCGTGACCCGGGAGCAGCGCTGCATGTCCGGGGCGGCAACACACGAATAACTACGCGAATATATGACTATTTAAGCCCGATGAGAAATTGAATTGCATTTCGTGAGAAGCAGTGTTCTGCGGTGTTTTGGCGACGCCGGAGGGCGAGGATCAGCGCATGCCCGGCCGAACGGTCCGGGCAGTCCCGGGGCCGTCAGCCCCCGTTCGTACGGAAAGGCCTGAACATGATCAACGGGTTGAAGAGGGCCGCGGCCCTGGGCGCGGCAACGGTGGCCCTGGCCGCGGGCGCGCTCGTCGGCACGGTCGGCACCGCGTCGGCCGCCCCGCAGGACCACCGGCCGCCGAAAGCGTCGCACCACTGCGCGAAGGTGGCGGGCCACTGGGCACGGCAGTGGCACCCGGGGTTCCGGGACCGGCACCACCGCTGGCACCCCGGCAAGTGGACCCGCGTCTGGCGCCCCGCCCATCACGAGTGCCACCGCTGACCCCGTAGCTGACGCCGGCACCCGCCCGTAGGGGTGGCGGCGACCCGAACCGGAACCGGCCCCGACACGCCGCTAGAAGGCGTGATGGGGCCGGTTCGTCGTGTGCCCCGCACCTGCCGCCAGGTAGACGTCCGCTGGGAGCACCGGTCGGACGACATCGTCGCTTCGAGCAGAGGCGCCGCGGCGGAGGCCCGGTGCACCGCTGAGGTACAGGGTCGTGGCGGAGTCGATCGTGCGGCTTGGATGCGGCCGCGGGCCAGGACCGTGATGCGCGGTCCGCAGGCCGGTGGCCGGCCGGGGCGGTGAGGGCGTGTGGCAGCGTCGCGCCGAGGCCGACCGACCGCGACAGCGTTCCCGGCAGGGCGTGGGCGCGCACGTGGCGGGCGTCCAATGGTGGGAAGCAGACGGCCGCCCGGCCGCCTCCGGACGCTACCGCGGCCCGTGCCAGGTCGAGGACCTGGCACGGGCCGGCCCCGTAGGTGATGACCGTCGAGGCAGGGTATGCCCGGGTGTCCTGCGCAGGCACGATCGCGATGACTCCGGGGCGCGGAGCGCCACCGGGCTCAGGCGGACGGAGCCCCGAACGCAGCCACTATCAAGGCCAGTTCGGTGGAGTTCATGTCCTCGCCCTTCGCGTCCGTGGCACCGACGTTCATCACCATCGTGCGGGACAGGTCGCGGGTGGCGGCGATGACGCTGGTGTAGCCGTACCGGCTGCCCGTCTTGCCCCACACCTCGCGGTCGCCGAGATTGATCTTGGACAGCCCTGCGCTGTAGGAGGCCGGGGCGCCCGAGCCGTACTCACGCACCGGCGCCTCGGGCAGGGTGAACATCTCCTCCAGCTGCGGCCGAGGCACCACACGACCTGTGAACAGCGCCCGTTGGAACCGTTCCAAGTCGGCGGTGGTGGAGATGATGTCGCCCGCCGCGTAGCCCTGCGTCTGGCCCCACACCGTCACGTCGCGGAGCTCGGTCGAGCCGTCGGGGCGCGGAAAGGCCTGGTAGCCGTGGTTGTGGGGTCCTTCGATGCGCGGGTCGGTGCCGGGGTAGAAGGTGTTCTGAAGCCGCAGCGGCCTCAGAATGCGCCGGCCGACCTCCTCTTCGTAGGCACGTCCGGTGATCCTCTCGATCAGCAGACCGAGCACGGTGTAGTTGATGTTGAGGTAGTGCTGCTGGGTGCCGGGCGCGAACTCGGTCGGCTTCGCGGTCGCGTTCTCCACCATGTCCTCGGGCGAGTAGAGATCGAACCGGTGGGCGTAGGCCTCCTCGAGGGTGTCGCCCGGCATGTCGGCCGCCGGGATGCCGCTCGTGTGGTTGAGCAGCTGCCGCACGGTGACGTGCCTGTACGCCGCGGGGATCAGTTCCGGCAGGTAGCGGCGTGCGGGCGCGCTCAGGTCCACCTCCCGCGCGGCGGCGAGCTGCAGGACCACCGCTGCCGTGAACACTTTGGTCACCGAGCCGGCCCGGAAACGGCCTTGCGGATCGGCTGGGCGTCCGCTGTCCAGGTCGTGCACGCCCGCGCTGCCGCGCCACGTACCGTCCGTGCCGCCGACGCGTACGAGCGCGGCGGTGGTGTCGGAGTCGGGCAGGGAGCCGAGCGCCGTGCACAACGCCTCGGTGTCGAGCCCGCCCGTGTGCGCGGCGGAAGTACACGAGGACGGCGACGGGGGCGGAGTGGCCACAGCCGCCTGGGCCGCCGGGAAGGCCACGGCAGTCAGGGCGAGGAGAGCGGGCAGGGCGGTACGGGCACGGGCATTCATCTTGTGATCTCCTGACGACGGGAAACGGCGCGAACCGTTGCCTGCCATCCTGTTGATCACAGCCCCCGAGCGGATCGCCCGGGCGAGCGGTCTTGGTGCGGACGTCGACTCGCCCCCGCGGCGGAGCCGGCGGGCCCGCCTCCTCCGGGAGAGGGATCACGCACCGGGAGACCGGCGCCGGCCGGTCCCCCCGCAGTCACCAGTCCGGTCTCGTACGCGCAGATGACCGCCTGGATGCGGTCCCTGAGTCCGAGCTTCGCCAGCACGTTGCCGACATGGGTCTTCACGGTGTGCTCGCTGACCGTCAGCGCGGCCGCGATCTCGGCGTTGGACAGTCCCCGGGCGAGGTGCAGCAGGGTCTCGCGCTCGCGTGCGGTCAGCGCGTCGAGCCGGTCCGACGCAGGCGCCCTGGCCGGCCGGGGCCGGCTCCTGTACTCCTCGACCAGCCGGCGCGCCACCGTGGGGGCGAGCAGGGAATCGCCCTCGGCCACCACCCGCACCGCGTGGACCAGATCGTCGCGCCTGACGTCCTTGAGGAGGAAGCCGCTCGCTCCCGCATGCAGCGCCTCGTACACGTACTCGTCGGAGTCGAAGGTGGTGAGCATGATCGTTCGGCAGTCGGTTGCCGCACTGATGGCGCGACACGCCTCGATCCCGTCCGTGCCCGGCATCCTGACGTCCAGGAGCGCCACGTCCGCGCCGTGGAGCCGCACGGCCTCCGCCGCCTCGGCCCCGTCAGCCGCCTCCGCGACCACCTCGATGCCGGGCTGGGCGTCGAGGATCATGGCGAAGCCGCTGCGTACGAGCTCCTGGTCGTCGGCCACCACCACCCGAATGGTCACCCGTCCACCTCCATGAAGACATCAGCCAGCGGAAACCGCACTCTCACCCGGAACCCCGTGCCGTCCGGGCCCGGGCCCGTCTGGACGGTCCCGCCGTGCGCCGCGGCCCGCTCCCGCAGCCCGATCAGCCCGTGCCCCGTGCCCCCACCCGGCCTGCCGCCGGTGCCGACAGCGGCCCCCCTGCCGTCGTCGGTGACCGTGATCTCCACGGACTCGGCGCCCAGCTCCACGCACACCGTCGCGGATTCCGCGGAGGCATGTCTGACCACGTTGGTCAGCGACTCCTGCACGATCCGGTAGACGGTCGCTTCCGTGGCCGGTGGCAGGGACCCCGGAAAACCCACGGTCACGTACTCCACGGCGAGGCCGCCCGAGGCCACCTGCTCCACGAGCAGCGGAAGATCGGCCAGAGCGGGCAGGGGTTTGCGGGACGCTGGCTCCGGGGCCTGCGTGTCCTGCCTGAGCACCCCCAGCATCCTGCGGAGCTGCGTCATCGCGTCCCGCCCCGTCTCGGAGATGGCCTCGAACGCCGCCTCGGCACGCTCCGGCGCCGTACGGACCGTGACGGGGCCGGCCTCCGCCTGCACCACCATCAAGCTCACCGCGTGCGAGAGGATGTCATGCATCTCCCGCGCGATCCGCGCCCGTTCGGCCGCTGCCGCCTGCTCCACCTCGATGCGGTTCGCCCGCTCCAGCTGAGTCGCCCGGTCCTCCAGAGCGGCCGTGTAGGCCTTCCGGGTGTGCGTGAGGCGGCCGAACCCGTACGCCGCGCCGAAGAGGAACAACGAGAACAGCAGTTCCCTGGCCTCACCGGAGTTGAGCGCCACCGAAGGGAAGATCAGCGCAAGCGTTCCCGCAGCCACGGGGATGCGCCACCTGGCCGGGGTCAGCTCGGCGACCGTGTAGAGCGCCACCAGCGCGTTGTACGGCAGGGGCTGCCCCGGTCCGTCGAGCGTGAACCGGTAGAGCACCTGCGCGGCAAGGACCGCGGCGAGCGCGGTCACCGGTGCCCGGCGCCGCCATAGCAGGGGCAGCACGCCGAGCGTCGTGAGGCCGTACGACGCCCAGGTGGCGGGCGGCAGTGACGGCGCGCGCGGCACGACGAACGGGATGGTCTCGGCTGCCTGCACGAGCAGCATCAGCCCCGCGTCCACCGTCCAGGGACTGGTGAGCGGCTGACGGACACGGGAGGCGAAGAGCCTCAGGCGGCCGGCCGCCATCAGGGTTCTCTGGCGACCAGGCCGAACTGCGCCACCTCCGGGCCCTGTTCGGCGCTGCCGGGCCGGTGGTTCCGGACCCGCGCATCGCGCGCAACGTCCGAAGGAATGCCTTCCGAGCCCTCCTTCCCGCGCGCCTTGCCCTCGGTCACTTCTGCCACTTGTGCTCCCCTGCGCCGTGAATACCGGTCCTGACCTTGTCAGGATCCGGCCCGGTACGTCGACCCTGGCGGGCCGTGATCGCGTCGGGACCACGAACCGTACAGGCTTCGCTCGATGGGGGCATGGCACCCAACGCGTAGGCGCGCTACCGCCCGTAGGGGTGGGAAACCGCATTTCCGGTGGCAAGTTCCCGGTTGCCCTCGCAGTCATGCGGCGAGCCCACCTCATTGCCTGCTCATGACCGGGTGACGCCGGGATGGCGGCGAGGTTCGTCGTGATCACCCACCACGACGGCTGATCCCGGTCATGTCGGTGTGCGGGTCGCGTGCAGCGAGGACGCTGAAGAAGGTGGCGACGATGGCGAGTACGGCGTATCCGAGGGCGATCTGCGGTAGTGAGAAGGCGTTCGAGAGCTGGCCGGAGATGAGGCTGGGGAAGGCGGCTCCGCTGTAGCAGAGGAGGTAGATGGCGCTGAAGATCGGTGCCCGGTCGGCGAGGGTGCTGCCGTGCAGCAGGCCGCGGGTGGCGGAGCTGATGGCGATGCCTTGACCGGTGCCGGCGATGATGGTCGCGGCGATGAACAACGCCAGTGTGCCTACGGCGATCGCTGTGATGATGCCGATCCATCCGGCCAGGAAGATGACCATGCCGATTCGCTGGGCCGCCGCGGAGGTGAACCGGCCGCCGATGGGAGCGCCGAGAACGCTCGGGGCCATGTAAAAGGCGAACAACAGGCCGAGGATGAGCGGGCTGTGGGTGTGGAACTGATCTGCGACCAGTGCGGGCACGAAGGCCTGGTAGAAGGCCCCGGTCGCCCAGGTCGCGAGGAACACCGCGGCGGCGACAGGCAGCAGATGCCTGACTCGGACCGGTATGCGGACCCGGGGTAGCAGTGATTGCCGAGCGCCCGGCGTCGGCTTCGCGGTTTCCGGACTGATGACGATGAGTGCGGCAGACAGTACGAGGAATCCGGCGCAGACCAGGTAGATGAGGTGGCGTGGCCAGGGGCCGAACTGGACCAGGGCGCCGGAAGCGATGGCGCCGAGGGTGAGGCCGAGCATGGGCCCCTGGCTGGAGGCGACGGAGGCCAACCATTCCGGTCTGGTGGGTGCGGCGTCGACGATGTAGGAGGTGAGGCTGCTACTGGCCACCCCTGTACCCACACCCATCAGGAGCCGGCCGGACAGCAGGGTCACGATGTCGTGCACGTTCAGCAGGAGCAGACAGCCCAGCAGGAGCAGGCCGAGACTGGCGATCGCGGTGGGCCGTCGGCCCAGATGACCGGACAGTCGTCCCAGCACCAGCAGTCCGGCGATGGTGCCGACGGAGTTGCTGACGACGGCCAGTGAGATGCCGGCGTTGGTGAACCCGTCCTCGGCCCGGTAGGTGTTGAACAAGGGGATCGGTGCGGCCGACGCGGCAAACGAGGCCACCAGGGAGACCACTGCAGAGGAGAAAGCCAGGTGGAGCGATCTGCCCCGGCGGGTCAGGTTGATCACTGGTGCCACGTCCTGCATCGAGCAGTGCCTTTCCATGAGTCGGTGAGTCGGGTCCCGACCCGACCGAAGTCCTCGGGCGCTATTCGTCTGCTGCGGCCGGGTGTGCGGGAGAGGATGACGGGGTCGTGGACTGTTCGCACACGGACAGCGTCGGCGTGGCCGACTGCGTTGGCGGCCACACCGGCGCCGATTCCACTGGTGGTGTTCGCAACCTGTGCCGACGTGCGTGAGCGCTGGAGTGAGGTCGCGTCGTCTCGGCCCATTGCCGTGTCGTGACGTGCCTGCGCGCATGGCCCCCACCTGGAGCGCGACCAGCAGCCTCGACCGGGTGGTCGGGTCAGGTGCCCGGGGCGATCGCACAGGCCGAGACGCAGACCCAGCCACCCTCACGCTTCTGGTACGTGTCCGTGTACAGGGCTTCCTGAGCCGCTCCGTCGGCGAGCATGGTGTAGGTGGCGCGGCCGTGGACCAGGGCAACGTCACTGAGGATGCGGACCTTGACGTCGTGCACAGCGAGATCCTTGAAGGGCCGCGGCTCGGCGATGTATTCGAGGAACTCGGCCCGGTTGCGCGTGACACCCGGAGTCTGCACGACGAAGTCCTCGGCGAGCAGCTCGCTGAAACGCTGGACGTCGTTGAACTGGTCGGAGTGGACGTAGTCGTTGTTGAGCTGCTCGAGGATCGCAAGATCTTCGATGGACTGCTTGGTGTTGGTGTCGTTCACTTTCTTGTTCCTTCCCTGCGTGTTGCGGCGTCGCTGCAGGTGGGCTGTTGTTTCGGTGCCGTGTACGCCGTGCCGGCGCGCACGGTTGCGGTCTGTCGATCACGTGCTGGTCGACGCGGCGAACGAGGCCATCAGGGAGACCACCGCAAAGGGGAATGCCTCGCGTTCGCCATGGAATGCAGCCGTCGCGGTCCGGATGCGGAGACAGACGCCTCTCGCGCGCCGCGGCCCCTTCGGAGCCCGGGCCTTGCACTTCCTCAAGCTTCGCAAAGACGAAACGGGACTGTCAAGTCCTCTTAGTTTTAGAATTGCCGATCGCGGACCAAGAAATATGCAGGTCAGAGGTATCTCACCCGAGAGCAGCGTCGTGGAGTATGGACCATGTAGCTCTTCGTAGAGGTGGCGACCGTGGACGGCACGGTCTGGCGGCCTGCGGTCGGCCCGGACCCTGTGCAGTACTGGGACCACGACTGTTGCGCATCGCGGTCGCCGGGCAGCACTTTCGCAGGGTCAGACGTGCGAGTGCAGCGGTTTGCCTGTGAGCGCGAGAGCCGCCTCACCGAGCGCCTCACCCTGTGTCGGGTAGGCGTGGACGAGGCCGGCGACGTCCTGAGGACGCGCTTCCCAGTTGTAGATGAGCTGGGCTTCCCCGATCTGCTCACTGATCCGGTCGCCGATCATGTGCACACCGACGACTGCCCCGCCCTTCCTCCGGACCACCTTGACGTGCCCTTCCGTTCTCAACATGCGGCTACGGGCGTTGGTCGCGAGGTCGTAGACGACGAAGTCGACGTTCTCGGCCCCGTACGCCTGCTTGGCCTTGGCCTCCGTCAGGCCGACCGACGCGATCTCAGGGCGGGAGAACGTGACGCGCGGGACGCCGTCGTAGTCGATCGGCACAGCAGCCTTCTTGGCCACTCGTTCGGCGACGAGGATGCCCTCGGCGAAGCCGACGTGTGCAAGCTGCGGGGTGGGGACCAGGTCTCCGATGGCGGAGATGGTGGGGACGCTGGTGCGCATGTACTCGTCAACCAGCACGTGCCCCTTGTCCATGACGACGCCGGCCTCCTCGAAACCCAGGCCTTGGGAAACAGGGCCTCGTCCGACGGCCACGAGCAGGAGGTCGGCTTCCAGCGCTTTGCCGTCCGCCAGACGGACGCGGATGCCGTCCCGTGTGTACTCGCTGCCGACGAAGGGGACACCGAGGTGGAGGGAGATACCCCGCTTGAGGAACTCCGTCTCCAACCGGCTGGAGACGGTCTCGTCCTCCGTCGGGACGAGGTGTGGCAGGGCCTCGACAACGGTGACCTGGGCTCCGAACGACGACCACGCGGAGGCGAACTCGACGCCGATCACTCCGCCGCCGAGCACGATCACGGACTTGGGGACGTGGTCGAGGGTGAGAGCGTGGTCCGACGAGATCACTCGCCGTCCGTCGATCTCCAGTCCGGGCAGGGTTCTTGGAACGGACCCGGTGGCGAGTACGACGTGGCGGCCCGTGAGTCGGCGGCCTCCGACATCGACGGAGGTCGCCGATGACAGTCGGCCCTCTCCTTCCACATAGGTGATGCCGCGTGCGTCGACAAGACCGGTGAGCCCATTGCAGAGGCTTGAGACGACGCTGTTCTTGTAGGCGTGCAGGGCGTCCATGTCGATGCCTTGAAAGGACGAGCGCACCCCCACGTCGCGCGCCCGGCGGGCCTGATCGGCCAGTTCTGCCGCGTGCAGCATGGCTTTGGTCGGGATGCAGCCGTTGTGGAGGCATGTGCCCCCGAGCTTGTGGCGTTCGACCAGGGCGACGCTGAGCCCGAGTTGGGCTCCGCGCAATGCGGCTGCATACCCGGCGCTGCCGGCCCCGAAAACGACCATGTCGTAGGGCTCTTCGTTGTCGCTCATGTCATCGCTCCTTTGCGGTCTGCCGGGTGGTTGCCCGGTCGGCGCCGCCCCCCGGTTGTGGCGGCACTGCTCGTTTTGCACTCCACCCCAAGGGAGTAATCAGTCCATGTTGCGAGAAACCGCAAGGCCTTCTTGCGGAGAGAGGGGGGGGAGGACCGGACGGCGCGTGTGCCGTCCGTACTGGTCACGACCTGTGGCGTGCACGGGCAGCAAGCCCGCACGTCCAGGCCGAGCAGCTCTCGTACTGCCTCGTGCACCGCGTGTCAGCCCACGGTGTACGTCTTCACGTGGGCTAGCGCCATATCCATGGCGATGCGCATCGGTTCGACGTCGCGTGTCATCTGGGCGAGCAAGTAGCTTCCCTGCAGTGCGGCCATCACGGACACAGCGAGCTTTTCAGGATCGGCCTCCTCCTTGAGCGAGCCGTTCTCCTGCATCCGGCGCAGGCCTGCCGTGATCAGCTCCTGCCATTCGCCGAACTTCTCAGCGAGCAGGTGTCGGGCCGCGGGATCGTGAGGCGCGCGGGATCCGACGAGTGCACCCAGAGCGCACCCGTAGGCTCCGTCCTGGAGAGAGTTGAGGCGGATGATCGATTCGTTCCAGTGTTCCAGGGCCTGGAAGGAGCTCATCCGTGCCAAGTGCTGTCGGTCGCGATCGAGGATCTGCTGGGCACGCAACTCGATCACACTGCGTACAAGCTCGTCCTTGTCCGGAAAATGACGGTAGAACTGGGACTTGCTGGTCCTGCTCACCGCTCGCACGTCATCCAGGGTCACCGAGTGGACACCCTTGACGTAAAAGAGGTCTGCAGCGGCCTGGATCATGCGAACACGCGCTATGGCTCCGCTGGTGATCGACATTCTCTGCCCCTTCTGAGAGATGTGGAATCGATGGCGACGCGTGAGGGCGCAGTCCGGGGCGTACCGCTGGCGCCGGCCATCGAAGCCATGCGGCACCCGGTCCCATCTCCTGCCTTGCCGGCCATGGGTGACTTCCTCACCGACACCGGCTTGCCGGAGGCCTCCCTCGGCCCACCGCTCGCCGACGTCACCGCCTGCTCGGCAGCCAGGCTTGCGCCGCCGCATCTCGTTCCGCCGCGGGCGGGCGCCTCAGTTGCGGGCATCGTCGACGGCCTGCGACCCGGGATCGAGGATCTCGCGGAACTGCGGGTGCTTCTCGATGAAGCGATCCACGACGGGGCACCGGCTGGTGACTGCCGCGTGTTCCCTCACCAGGTCGGACAGCGCCTCGTGGATCAACGCGGTCCCCAGGCCGCGGCCGCGGTAACCCTCCTGGACGTACGTGTGCGTCAGGCTGTACTGGCCGCCCTTGCGCTCGTAGGCGAGCAGCCCTGCATAGTTGCCGTTCTCTTGAACCTCGTAGAACCTGTTGTCTTCGTCCTTGAGGACTCGGATCGAGCCGCTCACGTCAGTCCACAGCACCTTGGCCATCGCTGTTCCTGTATCTGTGCTGGCTCCGCCTGGATGACGGGGCCTGTCGATCACCTAATGGACTAGATCGTCCTCTTGGAGGGTTGATGAGCCTTCAGCGGACGCGGATGATGGTCTTTCCCCTGACCCGCTCGGTCGGATTGAAGGCCGCGACGGCATCATCGAGGGTCGCGACGTTGCTGATGACCGTACGCAGCCGTCCGTCCCGCACCCGCTGGACCACCTCACGCAGCTGGAGGCGATCAGGCTCGACAACGAAGTCGATGGCCAGGCCGTCCGCAGGTCGCGCCTCCGGCGGGCCGGCGATGGTCACCAGCGTTCCTCCGGCTCGAACCAGGCTCGCGGATCGCTTCCCTACGTCGCCACCGATGACGTCGAAGACCAGATCAACTGCGCCGACGTCTTCGAGTGTGTCGTTGTCCAGGTCGACGAACTCCGTCGCGCCGAAGTCGAGCACCGTCTGACGATCGGCGGCACGTCCGGTGCCGATGACGTAAGCACCCGCCTCGCGCGCTAGTTGCGTGACCATCGATCCGACTCCGCCGGCCGCACCGTGCACGAGGACGCTCTGCCCCGGCTGAAGACGCCCAAGCTCGAACAGGCCCTGCCACGCCGTCAGGCCCGAGATCGGCAGGCTCGCGCCCACCGTGAAGCCAACATCGCCGGGCAGCGGCGCGAGGTTACGTGCTTCGACGGCCGCATACTCCGCCAGCGTGCCGTCGCGGGTCCAGTCCGTGAGGCCGAAGACTCGCTGTCCCACGGACAGCCCCGTCGTGCCATAGCCGAGGGCACTGACCACTCCGGCGAGCTCATGACCGGGGATCGATGGTGTGCGGTCGCGGCCCAGGCGGTCCGTCCAGTTCGAAGGCCACGTCAGCTCCCCTGGGGTGAATCCGGACGCATGAACCTCAACAAGCACATCGTTCCCTGCCGCCTCGGGCGTGGGGCGCTCCACCAGCCTCATTCCGGCCGTCCCACCCGCGGCCTGATCGGTCACCACAATCGCCTTCATCGGGTACTCCCTGCATCCCGTCGCCGTCCGCGCGCCACGCACGCCCATCCACAAAGGAAAGTGAACTAAAAGGTCCACAACATTGGTCCGATCTGAACTCTAACAGCATGCTCAAGTCGATGACTGGTCGAGATGGTCCCGTTCCAAGGAGACCGGGTCAGCCCCGCTGACGCCTGCAGCCGGGTCTCCGGGACGATGGCGACGAAGGACAGCCCTGGGGACCGACCCGCCGCCCATACGGACGGTGCCGCTGGCAGCCGACGGATCGCCTCTACGCGTCACCGGTCTCCGCGGCCGGCCACCAAAGCGCCCTGGCGGCGATGAGCGGGCGGCTGGTCACCGGGGCCGACGCGGAATCTTGCGCTGCTCGACTCGCAGCAGGTGGGACGGGGACTGCGCCATACCCCACGCGTGTCCGGGGTCAGGGTTTGATGAGCACCTTCAGGCTCCTGCGGTCCGCCATGCCCTGGTAGCCGGTCGGGACGCCGTCGAGGCCGGTGCTGGGGTCGCCAGCGCCGTGCATGAGTGCTGCGCGCATCAGTGATGCTCCTCTTTCAGGTGGTGCCTGCGGGAGCGATCGTGCGTATCGGCTGGCCTCCGAGCGGAGAATGCCGGCGACGGGCGTGCGGCGGCCTTCCATGTCGAGCCGGGTCCGCCCTGCTCCGCATCCGCACCCTTCGCCAGTGATCACACAGCGCTACCATCGACCACGGAACAGAGTCGTGTTGGTGCGGAGCAACAGCCGCCGGTTGGACTGCGCAGCCCCTCGACCACTGCAACCAGAGTTGCCACTCCGCCCGGAACGCCACCGATAATCGCCGGTTATCAGCTCCATAAGACGTGGAGCCCACCGCCCTCTTCCCTTATGACGCAAGCGAGAGGACCATGCAGTCCATCTAGTGACGTGCCTGCGAATGTCGCCATCGTCGGGGTTCCGACCGCGCTCACGGGAACCTGATGCGTGCCGGCGCGGGCTGCTGCCCAGAAGTCATCGCGAGGGGAAGTGAGGCCCACATTCGAGCGTTCCCACGGTTCGCATCCAGTGAGAGGCAGAGGTGGTCCATGTGACAGGCAAGTCACGAAAGTCACGCGCACCTGCGAAGGCCGCACCTCATGCGCTCGACGCCCCGGTGGGCACGGAGCAGCCGACCGGTACCCCCCAGCGTGGGTCGGCAGCACTCTCAGACTCTTCCGCGGACCCGGTGATCGCTCGTAGTAATATCGGGCACATGTCCGTAGATGATGCTCCTAGGCAAGAGCGACGCCTGACCTCGCGTGGGGCTGTCACCCGTGACCGCATCATTCAGGCCGCTGCCGACCTTTTCTACGTGAGGGGCGTCAACGCGGTCTCACTCGACGACGTACGAGCGACGAGCGGGACGAGCAAATCTCAGCTGTATCGCCACTTCGCGGACAAAGACCAGCTTGTCCACAGCGTCATCGAACTGCGGGCCGGTCAAGTCCTGAACCGTGATCGCCAAATGCTGGAGCGGATGAATTCCCTTCGCGCGCTGGAGCGATGGAGCGACAAGGTCATCCATCTCAACTCTTTGCAGAACGGTGCCTACGGGTGCGCGTTGGGCTCGCTCGTCAGCGCGCGGGCGGCGCAGGACCCGACGTCGAGGAGCAAGCTTGCCGAGACGTTCGCTGACTGGCAGCAGCTCATCTCGGCAGGCTTGAAGCGCATGCAGGAAAACGGCTCGCTCCGCCAAGAAGCAGACCCGGAGCAGCTCGCCACCGCTGTCATGGCCGCCTTGCAGGGTGGCTATTTGCTGGCCCAGACCGCCCAGGACGTCGAGCCGATGCGCGTCTCCATGCAGATGGCGTTGAGCTACGTCCGCTCCTACCTCGTGGACTGAGCCGGATCCTCGGCTCGATGCTTTGCCACGCAGGCGGGCAGTTGACGGCCGGCCGGCTGGTCAGCCCGATGAAGGCGAGACCCAGGTGCCCGAATGTTTCGCGTCGACCAGGCTGAGGTATTCGGGATTCTTGCGTATGAACCTGTCGACGACTGGGCAATAATTTGAAATGGTGTTTCCGTGGATGCGCAAGAAGTCCAGGGTGCTCTTGATGAGGACGTTGGAGAGACCTTGCCCGCGGAATGCGTGATAGATGACAGTGTGCATCAACACGCGTCGATTGCCGTTCGATCGATAGCCCATGTGACCGACCGTCTCACCCGCTACGGAGATCTCGTAGCGATACTCCCTCTCGTTGTCGCTCACCACCACAGACGATTCCGCGTCTGAAAAAAGAACGTCAGACATCTCAGCCCTCCAGCCCATCGCGAAAGCCCCATAGTGGGAAAGTTGCCAGAAGTCGATCGGCGACTGCCGTGAGGAGGTTCAGCCTCTGGACGAGTTGCTGTAGAGACCGCCCACCCTGGCTGTCGCGCAGCGCGATTCAGCCTAAGCGAAGTGGACGAAGCAGTCCAGTCTGAGTACGAGTCGGCATCCCGTCGGCGCAGCTGCGACCCGCGAAGGACGGCTGCACCCCGAGGAGGGGTCACCCCTCCGGATCCTGCGCGGAGCGGCACCGGACACCCCATCGATGGCACGCAGAGGCCGCTCTACCGAGCCGCCGGCCATGGCGGGCACGCAGACCGCGGTCATGCCGCTCTCGACGACGCCCCAAGGGCCGTTCACGAATTCCACCCCGGCGGCAATCTCCTCACAGGTAGACCATCTGTCGGCTGGGCTACCGACCGGCTTCGCGCCCGGCTCCCAGCGGACGCGACCTGCCCTGCGGCGACAGATAGGATTATTACGCCTATCGGGGTGATATCACTCGATGATGGTCAGGGAGCGGCAGATGGACGCCTCGGACGAACTCCTGCAGAGGGCCACACCGTCGGCTCTTTTGGCCCTGGACGGTGTCATCCGCCGCCTCAACACCGCAATGGCCTCAGCGCTTGGCAGGCCAGAGGAACGGTGCGTGGGTCGCGGCTTCAGTGACCTGCTCTCCGAAGACCAGCGGATCTCGGCCCGGAGCCTGCTGGCGCACGGGGCGACGACGAAGCGGCTCGCAATGCGGGTGCTGGAATTCCCTGGGACGGGCGAAGCGTCTGTGGTCTGCCTGGTCGAGGCGCGGCCGGTGACGGACCCCGCAGATGGCAAGCGGCTTGTGTGGGTGCACTCGTTGGACGCGCGACATGACCTGGGCGCCCTGCTGATCCCGTTTGACCTTGCAGCCAAGGCCGCCGGCCTTGGCCTATACATGTGTTCACCCGATGAGCACCAGATCGAGTGGCTGGGTGGCGAGCCCGCTCTGGCCACGCTCTTCCCGCGGGCGTCCATGTCCCTGCCCATGGTGATCCGGCGAGTGCACCCCGATGACCGAAAGGACGTGCAGCGACTCGTGCGCTCGTCCGTCGCCCAGTCCCCGTGGATCAGGTCGCGGTTCCATACCGAGCATGACGGCTGGCGCATGCTGGCCAGCCAAGCCCGCCGGATCACGCTGGGATACGGCGGTCCCGAACGGGTCTTCGGGGTGATCCGCGACGAGTCCACCGTGGAGGCGCACCGAAAGGACATGCTGGCTGCGGTGAGTGCTGAGCGGCGGCGCGCCGATGAGATCGCCGCGTTCTCCTCCGCCCTGTTCACCGCCGCCACCGAGCAGGAGTTGCAGCAGGTGGTCCTGACTCGGCTCGCCGCGGCTTACGGCGGTTTCGGCGCCCTCTTCGCGCTCGTCGACGACGGGCGCCTGCGGGTCTCCTCGGATGCCGGGATCCCCACATGGCAGACCGATGCCCTGCTCGGTCTGTCGCTGGATGAGGACCGGCCGTTGCCCTGTGCGATCCGTACCGGTCAGCCGCAATTCATCGCCAGCCGGGAGGAGCTCGCGCGGTGTTGGCTGAGTGATTCAAGTACGGCCCAGGCACCGCCTGGCCCCGATGTCGCCATGTCGATCACCCCCCTCAGCCCACCGGGCGACCGACCACTCGGGGCCTGGGCAGTGACGTACGACAGCAAGCGCCCTCCTTCCCTGGAGAAGCTCGCCTTCATGACCACTCTGGCCGATCTGGCAGGCCAGGCCCTGAGGCGCATCAGGTTGCAGCAGGCCCACGTCGAGCTGTCCACGGCGGTCCAGCAGAGCATGCTCCCCACGCTGCCCGAGCACCTCCCGGGCCTGGAGGTCGCCGTCCGCTATCTGCCCAGCCGGGACGGGCTCGATATCGGCGGAGACTGGTACGACGCGTTCTTCTTGCCCGACGGTGCGGTCGCACTCGAGATCGGCGACGCCCAGGGGCACGACGTCGATGCCGCGGTTTTCATGGGACAGGTGCGCTCGTCCATGCGTGCGATCGCCGCCCACGAGCCCGAGCCAGGAACGGTGCTGACACGCACCAACGAGTTGCTCACCACGATGGGCGCACCACGCTTCGCCAGCTGCACCATGCTGCACGTCGATCCGCGTGACGGTCAGGTCATCGGCACCAGCGCAGGCCATGTTCCGCTGCTCCACGCACGCGACGACGGCAGCCACTGCATCCGCACACTTCCCGGAGGACCCGTCCTGGGAGTCCTGCCCGATGTCGACTACCCCGAGGAGACCTTCACCTTGGAAGAAGGCACCGCGCTGGTCATGGTCACCGACGGCCTGGTCGAAGGGCCGGGACTGACGCTGGAAGCCGGACTGGAGCGGGCGGGAACGCTGGCCGGTCGCGCCCTGCACGACCGGCTCGACATCGAGGCGACGGCAGATCTCATCCTCAACGCCGTGGTCGCCGTAGACCACCTCGATGACGTGGCCGTGCTGGTCATCCGGCGCACCTAGGAGGTGCCGGCTCGGGAAGGATCGCGGCCGTTGGGCCCAGGTGCGATGGGGGCTTCCATCACGGCCATGCGGCGCACCTCCGACGGCCACTGCGCCGCGTAGGCGTAGGCGACCCACACGCCGACATCGTGGCTGACCACCTGGATGCCGTTGTTGAGTCCCAGCTGCTCCAGCAACTGATGCACGTCCTCAGCCAATTGTGCGGCCTGGTAACCACTCTTCGTGACCTGTGAGTTGCCAGTACCACGAAGGTCGACGGCGATCACGGTGTGAGTCATGGAGAGCGGGCCCATCTGCTGCCGCCACTCGGCCCATGTCTGGGGGAACCCGTGGATCATCACCACGGGCGAGCCTTTGCCGCCCTGCATGTAGTGCATACGGAAGCCGTTCACTTCCGCGTACTCGGACAGAAAACCATCGGGTGGTTGGGATTGCGGGTAAGTCGATGGCGACGGCTCCACCATCGAACTATGCCGGCGGCTTTCTCCCCACCCTTCGGAACCCGAGGTGACGGAGATTTCCAGGAGGGTCTTCAATGCCATGATGAGCCTGTCGGTCTTTCCCATTCCGATGCTCATTGATGCACCTACTCGGAGTCGCTACCTCGTCATTCCACACTAGTACTCCAGCCGTAGATCGTGATCTTCATGCCTGACGGCGACGGGCAGTAAGCGGAATCCAGGTATGCGAGGTAGACCTACCGCTCTGGTGATGTCGAGCCTGCTGTCCATATCGAGGTGACATCTCCCGTACGGGTCGGTGTGGGACCAGAACAGCGGGGACAGCCCGCGCCCGTCTGCGGTGGTGAGCTTCCCGGCCCACTGCGGGTCGTGGAAGGCTGCATGGAGAAGCTGGGTGTTGATCAGGACCATGCTGGATTGCCGGAGATGGGGTGTGAGCATGGAGACCTCGGCGTGCTCGCGTGTCTGCGCCGGTGAGGACGCTCTCGCGGCCGTAGAAGATCTTGTCGTTGGCGGAGTTCCACTCCTCGACGACCTGCAGTCCGCTGTTGACCTCGCGGTGAAGGTGCTCATCAGCGAGATAGTCGCAGGCGAAGACGGTCCTGACCGCCCACCCGAGTTTTTCGGCTTCAGGAATTCGAGGCCGTGACCGGGGCGTGTACCGGTGGTTCTGGATATCGATGAGGCCTCTCCGGAGCGTTGGAGGGGCCTCACCTGATCATGCGGTCGGATCCGTACCGACTCCGTCCGTCGGGTTCGAGGTCGGCCAGAGGTCGGTCGGCCGCAGGCTACCTGCTGGATCTCCCGGCGCAGCAGCTCCAGGTTCGCCGCGCTCAAGGGGCCCGCCTTGACCTGCCGGCCTCGCGGGCCGAAGGGCGGTACCTGCGGTCAGGGGCACCTGGCGCGACCCGCACCGCCGGGCACCTGACAAAGGCCACGATGGCGGGCGGGTCCGAAGATCAGTCGTCCGGCCCGGCACCGCCTGGCTCGCCATGCGCAGGGGATCCATCGCTCGGCGCATCGGCTGGGGGGCGGGTCATTTCTTCCAGGAGGAAGACGAAGGATTCGTACGGGCGGCCGGTGGCGTGCCGCAGTCCCATCTCGCACGTGCGGTTCGCCGACAGGTAGGCGTCGGCGGGGGTCCGGTCCAGGGCGGCCTTCTCGTCCCGTGTCGCGGATCGGACGAGTTCGGGGTGGAGGAGTCCTCTGTCGCCGGCCGTGCCGCAGCAGGTGGTGCCGACCGGTACGAGGACTTCGGCGGCGAGTTGTCCGGCGATGGCTTCCAGGGTCTTGCTCAGGCCCAGGTGCGCCGTCGAGCAGGTGGGGTGCACGGCCACCCGGTCCACCTGCCCGGTGACGGTCAAATGCGGGAGCAGGTCGGAGCACCAGGTGATCGCATCGAGAAGGGTGATGCGCTCGAGCCGGGCCCGGTGTTCGTCGTCGAGGTAGTTCTTGACGTCGTCGAGCAGGCCGTTGGTGCACGAGGCGGCGTCGATGACCACGGGAAGCGTGCCGTGTCCGCTCCAGGACCACAGGGCGTCGCAGGTGGTCTCGGCCATCCATGCGTGTCCGCGGCTGTAGCCCTTGCTGCTCCATGGGGTCGAGCAGCACTTGCCGGCCACGTCGTCGGGGATCCACAGCGGTTTGCCGGCTCGTGCCGAGACCTCGACCAGTGCGTGCTGCAGGGACGGGTGCCGCGGCATTCCGGGGTCGCGGCCGAAGATGCGGTTGACGCAGGCCGGGAAGTACACCGCCGCCGCTCCATGGCGGGATGTCGGCGGTGGCTTGCCCACCCCGGCGCGCGGCATCGGTCCCGGGACGGCCGGCATGAGTTCGTTGCTGATGGCGAGCCGCGCGCCGGCCGTGAGGCCCGTGAGGGCCTTCGAACCGACGGTTCGCTGCACGATGTCGGCGGCGCCCATGGCGGTACGGGCGAACTCCTCCACGGTCGCCCATCGCTGGGCGATCTTCAGCGCGACCTCATCGCGCTGCTCAGTCGATTCGTCCCGCCGGAATTCCTTGATCAGCGCGCCGGTGTTGATGTGGACGGGGCACAGGAGCGCGCAGGTGCCGTCGACAGCGCAGGTCTCGATGGCGTCGTACTCGTACTCCGCCTGCAACTGGGCCAGCAGCGGGGATCCTTCCGCCTGCCGGGCCATCTCCCTGCGCAGCACGATGCGCTGGCGGGGCGTCGTCGTGACGTTCCGGCTGGGGCAGACGGCCTCGCAGTACCCGCACTCGATGCAGTGGGTCGCGACGTCCTCGATGTCAGGGGTCGACTTGAAGGACTTGAGATGGATGGTGTCGTCGCGGGTGAGGACGACGTCGGGGGCGAGGACGCCGTACGGGTCGGCGAGTTCCTTGATGCGCCACATCATCCCGGTGGCCTTCTCGCCCCATTCGAACGCCCCACTCTCATCAACGTCGGCACGACTCCGGTCCGCGAGACGGCGTCCCGCCGTTCCTGACCGTTCGGGACCCATCGTCGCGGCGCTCCAAGAGGTCCGGGCCGCCGCACCGAGGAGCCGCCGCCCCAGCCCGGGCCGTTACGCCCGGGCCGTCCGGACTGTGCGTCCACGGGAAAGAAGTGTGCGCCGCCGCGAAAGACCTCTCCGGCGGGATGCCCCAGAGTGGACGGTGTGCCGACGGGCGGGCTGTGCCCGGGTCAGCGGTGCGGCCGGCAGGACCCACCACGACCGCGACCCCGTCTCGCACACGTCCAGCCGATGCCGATCGTGCGACAGCATGAGCCCGAAGGACTGACTTCCATGACTCCGCCCTCCCAAGTGCACACCGTCCGCGGCCCTGTGGCGGCCAGCGACCTCGGGACCGTCCTGATGCACGAGCATGTCTTCGTCCTGAGTGAGGAGTTCCGGCAGAACCTCCCGGAGACCTGGGACGAGGCGGAGCGCGTCGGCGACGCGGTCAACCGGCTGAAGGCCCTGGCGGCCCCGGGCGTCACCACGCTCGTGGACCCCACCGTGATCGGGCTGGGGCGTGACGTCACCCGGGTCGCGGCCGTGAACGAGCAGGTCGACATCAACATCATCGCCGCAACGGGCATCTACACCCTGGGCGACATCCCCCACTTCTTCCGCTTCCACGGCCCGGGAACGCTACTGGGTGGCGCCGAGGGGATGACCGAGCTGTTCGTCCGGGAGCTCACCGAGGGCATCGCCGAGACGGGGATCAGGGCCGCCTTCCTGAAGTGCGCTATCGAGGAGGAGCTCACCCCGGGCGTGGAGCGGGTGATGCGGGCGGTGGCGCAGGCACACCTGCGCACCGGCGCGCCGATCACCGTGCACACCAACGCGACCGCCCGCACCGGCCTGGTCGCCCAGGAAATCCTGCGGAGCGAGGGCGTGGGCCTCGGCGCCGTCGTCATCGGCCACAGCGGCGACACCGACGACCTGGGCTACCTGCACCAGCTGATCGACAACGGCTCGTACGTCGGCATGGACCGCTTCGGCCTCGACATCCTGCTGCCGGGCGACCAGCGGGTTGCGACCGTCGCCGCGCTTGCACGGGAAGGTCTGGCGGACCGCATGGTTCTGTCGCACGACGCGTCGTGCCACATCGACTGGTTCCCGCCGGGCGTGCGCGAACAGATCGCGCCGGACTGGCACCACACCCATCTTCACGACACCGTCCTGCCCGCACTCCGCCAGGCCGGCGTCACCGAGCAGCAGCTCAGTACCATGCTGGTCGACAATCCGCGCCGCTACTTCACCGCCCCGGGCGACTGACCCGCCGAGGTGGAAACAGGCTCACCCCAGGTCTGCCGTAGGGGCGAAGACGCCGTGTCTGGCATCACGGGGCGCCATGCCGAACTCCTGCCGAAACGCGGTACTGAACGACGCATGGCTGCCGAACCCACAGGAGTGAGCGATCTGCCCGATGGAATGCCCGGCCCAGCTCGCGTCGGTCAGTCGGGTCCGGGCCAGGTGCAGCCGTTCACGGCGCACGAGATCGCGCGGGGTCGTACCGGCTGCACGCAGCACCTGCTGGATGTAGCGGGTCGACCAGCCGAGCGCCCGTGCGATGTCGGCGACGTCGAGGTCGTCGTCGCCCGCGTGGCGGCGGACGTAGCGCCTGATCTCGGCCTCGACTGTGGCCCGCTGCCCCGTCGGCGCCGAATCGGTCGCGCCTTCCGCGGCGAGGCACACCAGGTCGAGCAGCCGCTCGCAGGCGACGTCGAAGGTCGCCTCCGAGAACTGTTCCCGCTCCTCCTGCAGCGTGGCCACCATCGTGCGGATCACCCGGCCCAGGCCGCTTGTCCCCTTGAGGGTCCGCGGCTCACGGGCCAGGGCCGGGTTGCGGTGGGCGACCTCATGCCCGGGCACGATCAGCGCGATCGACCGGAAGTCGTCGTCGTGTGCGAAGGTCACCGGCCGGTCCATGTCGCACAGTGCCATACGGCCCGGCTGGAGCTCCCCCGAGGACGTCCCTTGCTCCACCCAGGCAGTCCCGGCCAGGGGGACGAGCAGTTCGTGGGTGCCGCGGGGGTCAGCGGCGATGTGCCGGGCGTCCCGGACGACCGTCTCCTGGCCGCCGCTGCACAAGGCGATGGCGTACGTCCGGGACTGCTGGGCTTCCAGGAGTCCCCTCCATGGCGCCTCGCGGTCCATGACCGTGATGCGGCTCGCCCCGTGCAGACCGGAGAACGCCTCGCTCCAATCGCTCAGCGCCGGTGCGGACGCAGCAGTCCATCGGTACATGCGCCTTCCCATCGGCTGTGCCGGCAGCGGAAGCAACCACTTGGTCACCCCGCGACCGCGCCCTTGCGACACGTCGATGTTCACACGCCGCGGCAATCAGAAGTTACACCTTCACGGACATGCGCCACGCATGCAGCCAGAGAAACGGAGACCTTCCATGCCGAAAACCATCGTTGTCACCGGAGCCAGCGACGGTATCGGAGCCGCGGGCGCCCGCCGGCTGCACCGGGACGGCCACCGAGTCGTCATCGTCGGCCGCTCACCCGAGAAGACCTCGAAGATCGCCGACGAACTCGGAGCGGACCGCTTCCTCGCCGACTTCACCAGCTTGGCCGACGTCAGGAAACTCGCCGCGGACCTGGACGCCGCATACCCGCGTGTGGATGTCCTGGTGAACAATGCCGGGGGAATCTTCGGCGATCGCGAAAAGACCGTCGACGGCTTCGAGAAGACCTTCCAGATCAATCATCTGGCGCCGTTCCTGCTCACCAATCTCCTCATGGACAAGCTCCTGGCCGGCAAAGCATCGGTCATTCAGACATCCAGCGCGGGGGCTCGTCTGTTCGGAAAGCTCGACATCGACGACCTCGACCACGACCACGGCTACTCCGCTCACCGGGCGTACGGCACGGCCAAGCTGGAGAACATTCTTTTCACCAAGGAACTGCACGCCCGATACGCGTCCCACGGTCTGTCCGCTGCCGCCTTCCATCCCGGAGCCGTCGCCACCAACTTCGCCACCGGCAGCAAGAGCTTCATGCGCCCCATCTACAGCAATCCGCTCAGCCGGCTGGCCATGGTCAGCCCCGAGAAGGGCGCCCGCCAGCTGGTATGGCTCGCCGAGACCACTCCCGGCGTGGACTGGCACTCCGGTACGTACTACGAGAACGGCAGGCCCGCTCGACGCACCAACCCGCAGGCGGACGATTCCGACCTCGCCCGTCGGCTCTGGAACCGTTCCGCCGACCTCACCGGGTTGGACATCACGGCTCCGTGACGGCGGCCTCCCCCGCGGACCGGGGCCGGTCGATGGGTGCGGCGCCGGCGCCTGTCCGCCGCCGGAGTGAGCTGCACCCCGTCATCCGGCCGCCCCGGGTGACCGGCGCGGAGGCGTGGTCGCCGGGCTGCGGCAGAGCGCGGCGCGCGGCGATCTCCGACTGCTGAACCTCAACGATCCTCGTCGCAAAACCATGACCTCTTCCGCAGCGGCCTGTACGGGTTGCGCGGCCTCCTATGGCAGCCCGACCGGACTGCCTTCCGGGAATCTCTACGAGTAGGTGCCATGACCTTCGAAATCACCGAGTGGCTTGTCGACGGTAGTGGCTGGCCTGGGATCGGGCCTGGTGGCGGCGCCGCCAGTCGGACCCACCGAGCCGGTGGGCGGCATCGTGGACGGGTCGGACAACGAGTGTGATGAACAGGCGCTGGATCTCGTTGCAGGTGAGCGGAATGAGGGCATCGGGTGCGGGGCGGGTGTGCTCGTCTCGTCGACCACCAGTACCGCCTGGTCGTCGTGCAGGTGGTCCACCACGTAGTCACACACATCGTCGCGGACCCGGTCGGCGTCCCACTTGGCCCGCCCCAGCAGATGCTGCATGCCGTCCGGGGTACTCTCCCCGGCCCATTCGGCAATGGTCCAGCAGTTCTTGCGCGGCAGGTCCGACAGCAGTCCGAGCACCAACTTCCGGACCCGGAACCGGGGTTCGACCCGTGCGAACCGTCCCGCTATCCGGCTCATCAGGCCCTCGAACGCCTCCTGCCAGCGGGCAGGGTCTACGCTGTGGCCTCCGGCCACCGCGTGATCGTTTGTCTTCGCACACCGATGATCAACGGGTGGCCGCACCCGTCTCCACAGCGCGTCGGGGTCGCGCAGCGTCCGGCCGTCCTGTGTCAGGAGGACATGTGCAACGTGGCGAACTCTGGTGGGTGGAGTTCGACGAGCGGCGGCCGGTCGTGCTGCTGTCGGGAGACGACGCGTCCGGGATCCGGGTGATGCAGGTCGTCGCTCGGGCGGGTGTCGACATCACCGGTCTGGGCGTCGAAGTGGCAGTGGGCGCCGTGGAAGGACTGCCCTTTGAAGGCGTGCTTCGGTTCGCGTTCCCGCGTCCGGGCTTTACCCCTTGCACGTGGCTGACCACCGTGTCCCGGGACGACCTGATCGAGCGGGCGGGCGCCCTGTCCTCCGCGAAACTCAGCGAGATTGAGAACGCCCTCCGTCTCGGTGAGCAGGCGAAGGAGTGGACCCCGGCGACGACCGCGAAGCTCAGCGAGATAAGGAACGCCCTCCGTCTCGGTGGACTCGGGTAGGCGGAGAAGGAAACGAACGCCCGCGACGGGGTGGTCGGTCTCGGCCAGATGATCGACGCTGCCAGCTGCCTCCTCGGCGCCCCTCACGATCGAGATCACGAACTACGGCTGGAGTACTAGGACTTGTCCGGGCGATCATGTGCGGAGCCAGATGGCGAGTGCTGCTGCGGTGGCGGTGCCGAGGTAGACGTAGCCGCGCTTGTCGTATCTGGTGGCCACGGCCCGGTGCTGCTTGAGTCGGTTGATGGCTCGTTCGATGGTGTTGCGCTTCTTGTAGCGCTCTTCGTCGAAGGCGGGTGGCCGTCCGCCGCGTGAGCCTTTGCGCAGGCGGGCGGCCTGGGTGTCAGCCTTCTCCGGGATGGTGTGCCGGATTCCCCGGCGGCGCAGGTACTTGCGGATGGGTCCGTTGCTGTAGGCCTTGTCCGCGGCAAGGCTGTCGGGTTTCTTGCGGGGCCTGCCCGGGCCGAGCTTGGGAATGCGGATCTTGTCCAGCACCTTCGT